>JACMOJ010000309.1 GCA_014378085.1 Burkholderiales bacterium
GAACTTTCCTCGCCACGCTGGAAAACAGCCCCGCCAACGTTATGTCGAACGATATCGGCAACGGTTCGATTGGTGCCGCGCCGACGAAGCTAACGAGATCGATTGCCAATCGCGCGGAGGTCAATCAGGCATTAAGCGAAGCCAGCGCTGCCCAAGATACGGCGATACAGCAAGAGACCGCTGTGGCCAAGTCGCTGAAGCCAATCGAAATTGAAAAGATTCCCGCCATTGCGGTCGAAGTACTAGGAGCGGTAACGCCATTTTCGGTCGCGCCCATTTTGATTGCGCCACTTCGGCCGGCGTTGAGCTCGGTTGCGCCGGTCGTGCCGCCCATCCTGCCCATCCCGCCGATGGGTGCCAGCGCAACGCCAAACATTAGTGCTGGCGAGGCCGGATTCGCGATCTATGTGCCGCCGATTGTTGAGCGTGCCGCGATCAAGTCGACCCCCGCGCCGGTGACCGCGACGGCAACGTTGCCTGCGCTAGCGACGCCGCCAGCAGAGCGCGATTTTGCTTCCTATGTGACTCCACCTGTTATCCCCGCCGCGCCGGTGCCCTCTATAGCGACGGACGCAATGGCAATTCAATCGCCTGCGGTCGTGGTTCCAGCGGCACCGGTGGTGCAGATTGCGCCTCTGCAAGCTGCTGAGGTTGTGCCAATTGCAGCAGAGCCGATTGCGCCATTGAGTTTGCGTCCGGCGACAAAAACGCTTGAGACCTACCGGCCGCCGACGGTCGACGCGTCTGCTACTGCGCCGGCCCTCGCACCCACCCTCGCACCCACCCTCGCATCGCCAGTCGCCTCAGCTGGCTCGCCAGCGGTCTCCTCAGCAGTCCGCCCTCCTGGCACCGCTGCCACCCCACGTGCGGGGGAAGCGCCGGCCACAGCAGCGCAAGCACGGGCCCCCACGTCCGCTTTTGGTGCGACAAATGCGCCGGCAGTGGGGTTGGGTGCGCCGGCATTGCTGAACGCGCCGTTGCCGCTACCGCCACCACCGTTACCGTCCCCGCCCCCGCCGATGTCGCCATCGACGACTGCGCCGAGGCTGGATTTGGATCAGCTGCGTAGGCAGGCGCGCGAAGCCACCAAGGAGGAGAGCGGGTCGCGTGCGCTGCTACCGTTTCCGATGGTTGCGAAAGAAACCCCTAAGAAGGACATGGAGAAAATTTTTGACAAGGCGCTAAAGCGGCCGGATTGCAAAGAGGTTTATGCAGACCTTGGGCTGCTGGCGGTGGTGCCGTTGCTCCGCGATGCCGCGAAAGATGGTGGCTGCAAATGGTGATGTGGGGCTGTCCACGCGACCGCGTACTTTGCTTAGGACGCTGTGTCTATCAGTATGGAAAATTACCGAGAAAACGAGCGATTGGCGATACGCCGCGCGGCGAGACCACCTCAAAACAAAAGCTGCTGCGCACCCAGAGAAAAACCACGCCGCGTGTATCAATACCCGCAACCCAACTGAGTTCTTTCGAGCCGCGGCTGTTTTCGAGCTTTACGCGGCTTCGCTCAAGCTTTTCCAGCGCCTCGTCGGCATCCCAGCATGACACCAGTGTGACACTCACCACTTCACCACTGCCGCTGTAGGTAACGTTTACAGGATCGCTGGCGATATCGCCGTGCGCAACTCCCTTTGCACGTTCGAAATTGCCGATTTGCAGCGGTAGTAAGAGAAGCAAATCTGCGCCGCTGGGTTCCGCCAAACACTGGCGATTTACCAGCGCTTCGGTGAGCCGCGCCTTCGGCGGCTCAGTCGTCGCTGGCCCGGTAGCGGAATTGACCGGAATAAAAGCACCAGTTGATCCTGGCGCTGGCACCATACCAATTGTAGCGGAGGCGCGGGAAGGCCCGCCGGCGTCATCGTGCGGCGCGGCGGCGCTTAGGCTGGTGGCTGGCGTCGCCGCTAGCGCACTGTCTTCTAGGGCGCCGGAAGCGATCGACGATTTGGGTTCAGGTTTAGGTTGAGAGCCGTTTCCGCTAAACAGTTCGCCGAGGTCATAGGTGAAAACCTTGCCCGCGCCTTTGGCGATGGTGCCAACGTCGGTGTTGAGCGCTCGACCTGCACCCTTCACCATAACGCCAACATCGGCTTTCAGCACTTTGGTCGCGAGGCTGCCAACGTCTTTATTGAGAATGTCGCCGAATTTGCTCATGACCTACAGGGGGGATTTTTGCCAAGCCGCGAATGTATCACGGCTGAGCGCGGCAGGGCCGTCGATGATTCGGTTTTTGCGCGAGTGGGCTCGATACTCACGTTGGTGCGACAACGATATTGTCCTACTCGATGATGCCGCCGCCTAGGCACACCTCACCGGAATACAACACCGCAGACTGACCTGGCGTGACCGCCCACTGCGGTGTTTTGAATTCAAGAGAGAAGTCGCCGGCTCGGTTGTGCGCAATGCAGGCGGGCGCGTCAGTCTGGCGATAGCGAGTTTTTATGCCGTATTGCGCGTCGACGGCAGGTGCGCTGCCAGCAACCCACGATGCATTCGCTGCGCGTAGGCTGGACGTGAATAACAACGGGTGATCGTGTCCTTGCGCGACGATGAGCACATTGGTTGCCAGCTGTTTGCCGACAACGAACCACGGTGCGCCGTCGCCTGCTTTGGTGCCGCCAATTCCGAGACCTTGGCGTTGGCCGATGGTCTAGTACATCAGTCCCTGATGTTCACCAACATGGTCGCCGTCTGGCGTCTGCATCAGCCCTGGCTGCCGCGGCAGATATCGTTGTAGGAACTCGCGGAATGGGCGTTCGCCAATGAAGCAGATACCGGTGGAATCTTTTTTTGCGTGATTCGGCAGCTTCGCTTGCTGCGCAATCTCTCGCACGTCACGCTTTTGAAGATCTCCCACGGGAAACACCGCCCTCGAAATCTGCGCCTGCGATAGCCGGTGCAAAAAGTAGCTCTGGTCCTTTCCAACATCACGCCCGCGCAGTAATTGAAACGCACCATCAACCGCGCGAACACGAGCGTAATGCCCGGTCGCAATCTGCGTCGCTCCCATTCGGATGGCGTGATCGAGGAACGCCTTAAATTTAATCTCGGCATTGCAGAGCACGTCTGGATTTGGTGTGCGCCCCGCGCTGTACTCGGCCAAAAATGAAGCAAACACGCGCTCTTTGTATTCCGCCGCAAAATTTACCGCTTCAAATTCGATGCCGATCACATCTGCTGCCGCGGCTGCATCGATAAAATCCTGCCGCGTTGAACAGTATTGATCATCGTCGTCGTCTTCCCAATTCTTCATAAAAAGACCGACAACGTCATACCCTTGGCGTTTTAAGAATAGCGCAGCTACTGCCGAATCTACCCCACCAGACAGGCCTACGACGATACGATTACGTGACATTGGCGAGGTCTATGGTTGTAGGTGTGCGCAAGGTGGCCGATGACTTTGTTTTAAAAGCGCCTCTACCGTGTGGTGAAGGCAGTGGACGAGACTCAAAAAAGAAAAGGGCGAGAACCAGGTCTCGCCCTTCCTAACCAGTATTGAGCGAGCGCTAGGCTCGCGTCAAATTACTTCTTGGCTGGAGCGTCAGCTTTCTTCTCTTCTTTGATTTCTTTCTTTGCTTCTTTCTTTGCTTCTTTCATTTCAGCTTTGGCTTCTTTCTTTGCTTCAGCCATTTCAGCTTTGGCTTCTTTCTTTTCAGCTTTCATTTCTTTCTTTGCTTCTTTTTTCTCTTCGGCTTTAGCTGCGGCTGGAGCAGCGGCTTTAACTGGCTCAGCTGCTTTAGCTGGAGCAGCAGCAGGGGCTTGAGCAGCAGCGTTCAAAGCAGCGGCGGCGAAAAGAGCAGCAGCGAGTGCGGACAATTTTTTCATGTGAAATCCTATTTGTGAGTGAGTGTGGTTAACGTTAACGACAGCTACTGAGAACTTGCTTTCAGGGCCTCGGTCCTTTTTGCTTGTCGGGGAATTAACGTCGCATATTTTAGCTGGTTGACTAAAAATTGAAACAATTTGGGCGTTTTATTTTGATTAAGTCCTTCTATTTTCGGGGTTTTTCAGACTTTTAGACCATTCTTAGGTCTTTTTCTGCATAAAAAGATGTGTTTCAGGCACTTCCAGCCACGCCCCCGGCGGAATTCCAAGGGTCGATAGGCCGACGCCGCCGATGTTCATTCGTACCAAGCGGAGCGTCGGCAAACCGATTTTGGCGGTCATCCGTCGGACTTGGCGATTTTTGCCTTCCATGATGACAAGTTCGATCCAGCTCGTTGGAATCGCCGCACGGAAGCGAATGGGCGGAATGCGCGCCCAGAGCGCAGGATGGCCGAGTAAGCAAGCTGATGTCGCAGGTTCAGCAACAAAGTCTCCGAGGTCTAGTGGGGACTTGAGTTGATCTAAATGTGCCGGGGTGGCCTGCCCCTCGACTTCTGCCCAATATACCTTGCGGACGAAATTTCTTGGGTTCGAAATACGCGCCTGCAAGCGACCGTCATCGGTGAGCAGTAGTAACCCTTCGCTGTCTGTGTCTAGACGACCGGCGGGATAGACGTTTGGAATGTCAATGAAATGCTTAAGCGTCTGCTTGTCGCCGGATGGGCTGAACTGGCAAACGACGCCGTAGGGCTTGTTGAACGCGATGAGCATAAAGGGTTAGCGGCTAGCTTACGAAGCCTGAAAAAAAACCCCCGCAGACTCTGCGGGGGTTTTCCTAATTTACACCGCTGATTAAATCTAGGCGTTGTTGATGTTTGAAGCTTGTTTGCCTTTGGGGCCTTGTGTCACTTCAAATGCAACTTTTTGACCTTCTTTGAGAGTTTTGAAGCCATTCATCTCAATTGCGGAGAAGTGAGCAAAAAGATCTTCGCTCCCGTCGTCCGGCGTAATGAAGCCGAAACCCTTGGCATCATTGAACCACTTAACTGTACCTGTTGCCATACAAATGCATCCTTATTGAAAAGACGGGATGGAGGGCCCCGGAAATGTATCGCTTTTCAAGGCCTGCAACCGCTAGATGCAAATGCAGACAACCCTAAAGCTAAACTCCAAGTTTGCGTTTTACCGACCGCAGTCGAGTTAGTCAAGCCCCTGTATGCTTTTTTGCAACAGAACGTGGCATTCTTGCTGAAGATGGCAATTCTGCGATCAAAGTCGGCATTGAATCCGTTGATGACTTCCACTTAAAAAGCCGCACAGCCTTTATCATTGTGTTGTAACCAATCTCAGTACCGACTTCAGCACCCAATTTTCAAAGAACGATGGCAAACAAGCACCAGAACGGACCAGGCAGGCCGGATAAGGGCAGCACCGCGTTGCAGGAAAAGCCGGCCAAGACCAAACCACCATCGATGTGGCAGGTTTTAATGTACAACGACGACTACACGCCGATGGAGTTTGTCGTCGACATCCTGACGCGGGTGTTCGGCCACACACACGAGCGAGCAACACAAATAATGCTAAGGGTGCATACCGAGGGGCGCGGCGTGTGCGGCATATTCCCGCGTGATGTCGCCGCCATGAAAGTTGATCAAGCGATGGACTATGCGCGCCAGTTAGAACACCCGTTGCGATGCGGAATGGAAGAAGTGTAGGGCAATGTGATGGGATTTCGGGGGATAGAAAATTCGCCGATTGCCCCAAACTGCTAGTGACAGTGATTCCGGTGTGTGGATTACTTGCTGTAAACGGGGTTGTAAGGCGCTATGACGCGCATAGATGGTTTTGATATTTTGAGGAAAGAGACGGAACGCTATGATCGCCCATGAACTTGAGATGAGCCTCCACACCGCATTTGTCGAGGCACGCCATAAGCGCCATGAGTTCATTACGGTAGAACACTTGTTGCTAGCATTGCTGGATAACCCTTCAGCGCAAGAGGTCTTGAAGGCATGTGCGGCAAAAGTTGATGATCTTCGCAAGAGCCTGACCGAGTTCATCGAACAACACACGCCAATTGTTGCGGGTGACGGTGAAGTCAACACGCAACCGACGTTAGGGTTTCAGCGGGTAATTCAGCGTGCCATCCTGCACGTTCAATCCTCTGGAAAAAAAGAAGTCATGGGCGCGAACGTGATGGTAGCAATTTACGGAGAGAAGGATTCGCACGCCGTTTATTACTTGCACCAGCAAGGCGTGTCCCGGCTTGATGTGGTGAATTTCATCTCGCACGGAATTTCGAAGGCGGCACCTCAAGGAACCGAAAAGCCAGAGGCGGAGGCGGAAGCGGCAGAGGGCGAACAGGCCGGTGGTGCGCTGGAGCAGTTCACCCAAAATCTTAACCAAAGCGCCATCGATGGCAAGATCGACCCGTTGATCGGGCGCGAACACGAAGTCGAGCGGGTCATTCAGATCCTGTGTCGCCGCCGTAAAAATAATCCGCTGTTAGTCGGCGAAGCGGGTGTCGGTAAAACCGCGATTGCCGAAGGTCTTGCCAAGCGAATTGTCGACGGCGAAGTTCCGGATATTCTTGCAAAGTCACAGGTCTATTCGTTGGACTTAGGCTCACTATTGGCGGGAACCAAATACCGGGGCGATTTTGAGCAACGTCTCAAAGCGGTCTTGAAGCAGCTCATCGACAATCCCAATGCGATCCTTTTCATCGACGAAATCCACACGCTTATCGGCGCAGGTTCGGCGTCGGGCGGCACGATGGATGCGTCCAACTTGCTGAAGCCGGCCCTATCTTCCGGCCAGCTCAAGTGTATCGGCGCAACGACCTACCAAGAGTTCCGCGGTGTATTTGAAAAAGATCACGCGCTGTCTAGGCGTTTTCAGAAAATTGATGTGAATGAGCCGTCTGTATCAGAGACTATCGAGATATTGAAAGGGCTCAAATCGCGTTTCGAGACGCATCACAACGTCAAATACACCTCGACAGCGTTGACCACAGCGGCCGAACTTGCCGCCAAGTACATCAATGATCGACACCTGCCGGACAAGGCCATTGACGTCATTGATGAAGCGGGAGCGGCGCAACGAATCGCACCAAAATCCAAACAAAAGAAAACCATTGGTAAGACTGAAATCGAAGAGATTATCGCCAAAATTGCCCGCATCCCCGCGCGCAATGTATCGAGCGACGATCGCAGCGCATTAAAGACGCTCGACCGCGACTTGAGGTCGGTGGTGTTTGGGCAAGACAAGGCGATTGAAGCGCTCTCGGCGGCGATCAAAATGGCACGATCCGGGCTTGGTAGCACGACCAAACCGATCGGGTCATTTTTGTTCTCTGGGCCAACGGGCGTTGGCAAAACAGAAGTTGCCAAACAGCTCGCTTTTATCCTTGGCGTTGAGCTGATTCGTTTCGACATGTCGGAATACATGGAGCGCCACGCAGTATCCCGACTGATCGGTGCGCCGCCGGGATATGTTGGTTTTGATCAAGGTGGTTTGATGACCGAAGCGGTTACTAAGCAACCTTACTCGGTACTGTTGCTTGATGAGATCGAGAAGGCGCACCCGGATATCTACAACGTGTTGCTGCAAGTTATGGACCATGGCACCTTGACCGACAATAACGGTCGAAAAGCCGACTTCCGCAATGTCGTGATTATCATGACCACAAATGCAGGCGCGGCAGAGTTGTCGAAGACATCGATTGGCTTTACAAACGACAAGAAGGCCGGCGACGAAATGGCGGAGATCAAGCGAATGTTCACGCCGGAGTTCCGCAATCGATTGGATGCAACCATTTCTTTTGCGCCACTTGACGAGCAAATCATCCTGCAAGTAGTAGACAAGTTCCTCATGCAACTGGAAGCTCAGTTGTCGGAGAAAAAGGTCGACGTGACGTTTACCGAGGCATTGAAGAAGTACCTCGCCAAGAACGGCTTTGACCCGCAAATGGGAGCAAGGCCGATGTCGCGTCTGATTCAAGATACGATTCGGCGTGCTCTTGCAGACGAATTGCTGTTTGGCAAACTCGCAACTGGCGGGCGCGTCACCATTGATGTTGGGCCGGACGACAAGGTCAAGCTCGACATTAGCGAGGAAAAGGAGCCGCAGCCGGCGGAATCCTGATCCAACATTGTTGCAGACACGTAAAACGCCCGACCGCATGTTGGGCGTTTTGCATTTTTGTCGGGGCGCTGTCTTGTAGCGTGCGATGGGTTGTATGGCGAAGTATGTTGAATGCCATCTTGCTATTTTGCGGTTGGCTGGCTTGTGCAGTAGAGTAGCGCGGTAGGTGAGCTGTCGCGGATTTGCCAGATTAGTGTGCAGGGGCTTCCCCCGTGTCTGCCAGCCTACGACACAAAAGAGACTTTGATAATGAGGAGATTTATGAGAATCATCGCTGCCGTATCGGCCACCCTTCTTGTTGCGAGCCACGCGCTCGCGCAAGCGCCAACTTCACCGCAAGCTGCCGCAACATCCCCAGCCCCTTCAACCCCTTCAGCTCCTTCAGCCCCTCCAACCCCCCCAGCCCCCCCAGCCCCCCCATTTCCGCCCGCCAACCTTACGCCAGCGGGCGTACGTTCAATGTCGGCAACCTGTGCCGCGTGCCACGGCACCAACGGTGCCTCTGTCGGTGGCGCGGCCGCCGGACTGGCTGGGCTTAATCGTGACTACTTCATTATTCAGATGAAGAGCTTTAAGGAAGGTAAGCGCGAGGCCACGCTGATGCACCAGATTGCGAAGGGTTACAGCGATGCCGAAACCGCCGCCATGGCCGACTATTTTGCAGCGCAGAAGCGCTAGGGGCAAAGATGAAAAATACACGTCGAAATTTCCTCAAGGTCGCTGGCGCAACAGTCGGCGCGTCCGCCGTTACTGGCCTGGTCGGTTGCGCGAGTGTTGGTGGCGTTGCCAAGCCAAAAGTGGTCGTGGTGGGCGGTGGCTACGGCGGGGCGACCGCGGCCAAGTACATCAAGATGTGGGGTCCAGACATTGACGTCACAGTTGTCGAGCGCAATCCCAACTTCGTCTCCTGCCCGATCTCCAACCTTGTGTTGGGTGGATCGCAGAAGATGGAAGACATCACCATGAGCTATGGCACGTTGCAGTCGAAGTACGGCGTCAAAGTGGTGCGCGGCGACGCGGTGGCGATCGACGTCGAGAAAAAAGTGGTCCGATTAGCCAATGGTGACGCGTTGCCATACGATCGCGTCGTCGTTTCACCGGGAATCGACTTTATGTATGAGGCGCTGCCCGGGCTGAACAACGCAGACGCCCAAGCGCGCTACCTCCATGCATGGAAAGCCGGGCCACAGACTATCGCCTTGCGCAAGCAACTAGAGGCGATGGCCGATGGCGGCGTATATGCAATATCCATTCCGGAGGCACCGTATCGTTGCCCGCCCGGCCCATATGAGCGGGCCTGTCAGGTCGCGGCTTATTTCAAACAATTCAAGCCAAAGTCGAAGGTGTTGATCCTTGACGCAAACCCTGACGTAACCTCCAAGCCTGGGCTGTTTAAGAAGGCATGGTCGGAGATGTACGGTGGCATTGTTGAGTATCGCAATGCATCCAAACTCATCGACGTCGATACCAAACTATCGATTGCGAAGCTGGAATTTGGTGACGTCAAGGCGGACGTCCTCAACGTCCTGCCGCCAATGAAAGCCGGCAAGATCGCCGAGCCTTTCATTACCGCAAACAAACGTTGGTGCGAGATTAACTGGCTGACCTATGAGTCAAAGAATGTTCCGGGTGTGCACCTGCTTGGTGATGCGTTGCAGATCGCGCCGATGATGCCAAAGTCCGCCCACATGGCAAACAATCACGGCAAGACTTGCGCTGCCGCCATTGTGGCGCTGATCGCGGGCGAGGCACCCAATCCGTCGCCGACCCTCAACAACACCTGTTATTCATTTGTGTCTGCGGACAAGGTGGTACATGTGGCCTCAGTGCACAAGTACGACACGCAAGACAAGACCATGAAAACAGTGCCCGGGGCGGGCGGAGTATCGAGTGCGGCTAACGAACTAGAGGCGCAGTACGCAATGACGTGGGCGAAAAATATTTGGGCTGATACGCTGGCGTAGTGTGCGCATTTCTAGCCAAGCCGCAAAAAAGCCGCGTAGTGCGGCTTTTTTGTGCCCGCTCGCTTCGCCCTTAGCGCGCGCTGAGCCACTCCGGCCGAAACGCGTCATTAATTAACGACGTTTGTATGTGGTCGCGCCACTCCCCGTCAATAAAGAGATATCGCGGCGCAAAGCCGTCGGTGCGAAAACCTAGTCGGGACAACAACCTACCACTACGGACGTTTTCAGGCCGATAGTTGGCATTGATGCGGTGCAGCTTTTGCTCAACAAACATATAAGCAATTGCGTGCTGGAGCGCCTCGAACATGAGACCTTTCCCTTCAAGCGCCTGATCAATCTGGTATCCCAACACACAATTGCAAAACGGGCCGCGAAAGATTTGCGAAAAACCTGCGCTGCCGATGACACGTTCCGGTTGTGACTTTTCGCGCAGCCACAGTCGAACAACGCTACCCTGCAGGAAGGCGATGTGCGACTTCTCCACATAATCGTTCCAAAACGCGGTGGTTTCGAAACCAACAGGTTTTGGCGGGCTCCATGGGGCGAGGTGTTCGTTATTGCGTGTATGAAAATCTAGGGCAGAGGCAACAAGTCCTGTTTCTGGCAGGCTCAACAATAGGCGCTCCGACGCGAGTGTCAGGTCCATTTCTGTTGATCGCGATAAAAGCGGACGTGGCAAATTTTATTGCCCCGCAGCTTGTATACCGCGACCGCGTGTTGCGTGTCGCCGGCCGGCGTGCTCAGTCTGCCGGTAATGCGTTCTTCGTCCATCACATATTCGCCAATCCGAATGCGCGTGACAATCGTGCAATGTAGGTTGGGCGAGCCGGCAAATAGCGCGATGCAGCGCTCGCGCATCTGCGCGTGCCCAGCCATCATACGCACGCCGTCTGCATCATCGACCACGCAGTCGTCGGTGTAACAGGCCATAAACGCGTCGACATCGCGTGCGTTGTAGGCCTGCAGTTGCGCCTCTACTGGGTCGTCAATGCCATCCGTGCTTCGCATGCGTCGTTACCCCGCAAACACCGGCCACTGCGCGGCCCACATTTCGGTAGGCAATCGTTTATAGCCGGATTTAGCAAATTGATGCCAACGGCCAATCACAAACGACATGATGGCGTTTGCATAAGCGTTGGGGTCAAGCGAGCCGTGCAATTGGCCGTTGGTGGCCGCAAGGCGCGCACTCTGGCGCAGCGAAGCCTCGAGCCGATCGTGTAATTGATTCATGCGCACGTGAAGTCGCTCGTCCTCATTGACGAGTGCATCTCCAATCAGCACACGCGTCATGCCGATGTTTTTCTGCGCAAAATTCAGCAGCATGGCAACGGTGGCCTCGACTTGTTTCAGCCCGTCGGTCTCCTCAGTCTGGATTTTGTTGACGAGAGAGAAGACGGTTTCTTCGATGAACTCAATGAGTCCTTCGAACATCTGTGCTTTAGAGGCGAAGTGGCGATACAACGCGGCCTCCGACACGTCTAGCTTTTTGGCCAACAATGCCGTCGTGATTTTTTCGCCCTTGGGCTGCTCCAGCATTTCGGCCAATGAATGCAAAATGGCGCGGCGGCGTTCGCCCGGTTCTGGTTTTGGCATTGCTATCTCCTAAGGCGCATCTTATCGACCAACCAAACTACGTTTCAAATACCAATACTTAGCGACGGCCACCCAGAATAGAGCCAAGTACGCCACGAATAATTCTTCGACCTGCCTCCGAAGCCATCGCCCGTGCGGCGGACTTCATCGCGGCCTCAACCACACCTTCACGCGTGGATCGTCCGCCACCATTCCCGCCACCCATACCGGGTAGGCTGACTTTTCCAAAAATGCTTCCTAGCCCGCCACTGTCAGCTGGGGATGTTGACGTGGCGTCGCCTTGGCGGCCGCGTAGTTTCTCAAATGGAGATTCGCGGTCCACCACTTTTTCGTACACGTCGGCAACCAGCGAGGTTTGCAATAGCGTTGATCGTTGCTCTGGGGTGATGGGGCCAATTTGTGACTGTGGCGGGCACACAAAGGCGCGCTCCACAATCGTCGGGCGCCCTTTTTCGTCGAGAAACGACACGAGGGCTTCCCCCACCCCGAGTTCGGTGATGACGGTTTCGACGGAGATGGCGGGATTCGCGCGGAACGTCTCGGCGGCGGCCTTTACCGCCTTTTGGTCACGCGGTGTGTAAGCGCGTAGTGCATGTTGCACACGGTTGCCCAACTGGCCAAGCACCGTATCCGGAATATCTAGCGGGTTCTGCGTCACAAAATAGACGCCAATTCCCTTTGAGCGCACCAGCCGTATCACCTGTTCGATCTTCTCCAATAATTCTTTGGGGGATTCGTTAAACAGGAGATGGGCCTCGTCAAAAAAGAACACCAGCTTCGGCTTGTCGCGGTCACCTACCTCCGGCAAGTTCTCAAACAATTCGGAAAGCATCCACAGCAGGAACGTGGAGTACAAGCGTGGACTCGACAGCAACTTGTCAGCGGCGAGGATGTTGATCACGCCTTTGCCGTTATCAGTCTGCATGAGGTCATCCAATACCAACGCCGGTTCGCCGAAAAACTTGTCCCCACCTTGCTGCTCAAGCGCCAACAGGCCACGCTGAATCGCGCCAATCGAGGCGGGCGAAATATTGCCGTAGTCGGTCGTAAATTGACTGGCGTTCTCGCCGACGTATGACAGCGCGGCGCGTAGATCTTTAAGGTCGAGCAGCAGCAAGCCATTGTCGTCGGCAATTTTAAACACCAGCGCGAGCACACCTTCTTGAGTGTCGTTAAGGTTAAAAATGCGCGATAACAGCAACGGACCCATCTCGGAGATTGTTGCGCGCACCGGGTGTCCCTGTTCGCCAAACACGTCCCACACGGTGGTGGGGCAGGCGGCGGGGATAAACTCTAGGCCCAGCTGTTTGCGTCGTTCGTCGATTTTGGGATGCGGTTTTGCCGGCTGAGAAATGCCGGTGAGATCCCCCTTTACGTCCGCCATGAACACGGGCACGCCAATATTCGAAAACTGCTCCGCGAGCACTTGTAGTGTTACGGTCTTGCCAGTGCCGGTGGCACCGGCAATCAGACCGTGGCGATTCGCCATGTTGGGCAAAATGACAAGGGGCGATTGGGCTTTGTCGCTCGATTTGGCGATCAGCATGGGTTCCGACATGTGGGCTTTCGGGAGCCCTGGCTTGGGCTGCAGTGTGAGTGAATGTTAACATTGCGTATTCGAATTTGCGCGATATCTGAATAGAGATTTAAGTGCCTGACAAACGCGAAGGCGACCCAGCGCGGTAGGCACGATGTCCCAGCAATTGAAGTTCAACGCTGAGCGTCCCGAGCGCGGCAAAGACGAGGCGCAAGGCCGCTCAAGCCGCCGGAGTTGCCGTTGGTGGCAATGAGGACGGGTGATTGGCCGCAGTAACAACGTATTTGCAAGCGAAGACGCGTGCAAGCATCAAAGGGAAAAGGTAGATATGGCTGGTCATAGCAAATGGGCAAACATCCAACACCGCAAAGGCCGTCAAGACGTCAAGCGCGGCAAGATATTCACCCGCCTGATTAAGGAAATAACCGTTGCCGCGCGCCTCGGTGGCGGCGACCCGGGCACCAACCCGCGGCTACGCTTGGCGACCGATAAAGCGTATGAAAACAATATGCCGAAAGACACCGTTGAGCGCGCCGTCAAGCGCGGTTCCGGTGACCTTGAGGGGGTAAATTACGAAGAGATTCGTTATGAGGGTTACGGCATCGGTGGTGCTGCGATTATTGTGGATTGTATGACCGATAACCGGGTGCGCACGGTGGCCGAAGTTAGACACGCGTTTTCTAAACACGGTGGAAACTTTGGCACCGAAGGCTCAGTGGCGTTTCTGTTTAAACATTGCGGCACCATGCTGTTTGCGCCAGGCACGAATGAGGAAAAGTTGATGGAGGCAGCGCTGGAGTCTGGCGCAGAGGATGTCGTCACCAATAGCGATGGGTCATTCGAGGTCATTACCGGACCGTACGAGTTTTCGAACGTCAAAGCCGCCCTTGAGAAAGTCGGCTTCAAACCGGAATTTGGTGAAGTGACGATGAAAGCGCAAAACGAAACCGAGCTCGCCGGCGATGATGCAGCCATGATGCAAAAGTTGATCGACGCGATTGAGGCCCTCGACGATGTGCAGGAAGTGTATACGTCAGCCGCACTCGACTTACCCGCATAGCCGAGGAGTATTACGTGTCTGTACTTATCACGACGACGTCAAACCTAGAGGGCAAACGTATCACCAAATACTTGGGAATTGTCACCGGTGAGGCGAGTGCCGAGGTAGCTTTGATGGCCGCCGCCTCATCCGATAAACCTGCGCTGGGATTCGCTGACGCTTATCACAAGGTCATCCCTAGCGTTCGTGACAGTGCCCTGCGTGGTGCCATGCAAGGCGCGGAGCACGTTGGCGCGAACGCTATCATTGGAACGACAGTAAATTACATCATCCACGGCTCGGGCAAAGGGATGGTGATGGTGAGTGTGACCGGCACAGCGGTGATTTACGCGGACGCCTGATCGTCGCCATGCGCATACTCGGCCTAGACCCCGGCCTTAGGGTGACTGGATATGGTGTGATCGAAAAAAGTGGTACTGGGCTTAGCTACGTGGCAAGCGGCTGTATCAAGTCGCCGGATGGTGAATTGCCCGATCGGCTAAAGAATATTTTGAACTCCGTGCAGGAAGTCATTCGGCTTTACCTGCCGGTTGAAGTCGCGGTCGAAAAAGTCTTTGTTAACGTCAATCCGCAGTCGACGTTGCTGCTTGGTCAAGCGCGGGGGGCAGCAATCTGCGGGGCGGTCCTCAGCGACCTACCAGTATCCGAATACACCGCGTTGCAGGTGAAACAAGCCGTTGTGGGAAATGGGCATGCGCAAAAAGAGCAGGTACAGGAGATGGTAAAAAGATTGTTGAAGCTAACCGCACATCCAAGTGCGGACGCCGCCGACGCACTCGCCTGCGCAATTTGTCATGCCCACGGCGGCCTCGTGGGTGCAATGAGTACCCGTGGTTATCGCGTCAAGGGTGGGAGGTTGGTGAAATGATTGGTCGTATTTCGGGAACGCTGCTCGAAAAAAATCCGCCGCAAGTGCAGGTCGATGCCAACGGCGTCGGGTACGACATCGACGTGCCAATGTCTACCTTTTACAACTTGCCGCGTATCGGCGAGAAGGTCGCGCTGTTTACCCATCTCGTGGTGCGTGAAGATGCCCACTTGCTGTATGGGTTTGGCAGCGAGGCCGAGCGCGCCGCGTTCCGCACACTGATCAAAGTGAGCGGTGTGGGGCCGAAGGTGGCACTCGCGCTGTTATCCGGGCTGAGCGTAAATGACCTTGCCGCCGCCGTGGCAATGCAAGAAACCGGGCGGCTCACCAATATTCCGGGTATCGGCAAGAAAACGGCTGAACGCCTGTTGCTGGAGTTGAAAGACAAATTCAAAGTTGACCCGCGCGTGGCGATTGGTGGTGTTGGCGGTGCAGCGCCAACGCCATCGACCAATGCAGACGTGTTGAATGCGTTGCTCGGACTCGGTTACAGCGAGAAAGAGGCGTTGTTGGCCGTCAAGGTGTTGCCCGCTGAGGTAGGTCTGTCCGACGGTATTCGACTCGCGCTGAAGTCGTTGTCCAAGGGATGACAAACACTAGTATCAGCGGTTGTTTCGAAGAGTTTTTGCTTGAAGATACCCGTCAATAGGCGAGTTTTATTATTGATTGATCCGCCAATGAGTTCTGCAAAGCAGGGTTTTTATTCAAACGTGGCGTTGCCACCAAATGTGTTTCGTTACGTCATGAACTGCTGGCCGCCGTTCTGGGGCATGCGCATCCATATCGAGGAGATATCTGCGGATTGGCGCTATGTTCGGACCCGGATGAAGCTCTCCCTGCGCAACAAGAACTACGTCGGCTCGCACTTCGGCGGGGGAATGTTTGCGATGACCGACCCGTTTTACATGCTCGCGCTGAAGAACATTCTTGGCGACGCCTACCTCGTGTGGGATAAAGCCGCAACCATCGAATACGTGAAGCCCGGTTGCACAACCGTCTACGCCGAATTTAGGATCAGTGAAGCGGCGCTAGCCGAGATTTATGCCAAGACGGCGAAGGGCGATAAATTTGAGCCGGTTTATGAGGTCGATGTCGTCGATACGGACAAACAACTTGTTGCCCGGGTATTGAAAACGCTCTACATCCGTAAGCGACCCGTCCGACCGATGCCGATGAAGCCGACTGCGGCGGTAAAGGTGGAGTCGAAGGCGGAGGTAGATGTGGATTTGAATGTGGAGTCGAAGGCGGAGGTAGATGTGGGGTCGAAGGCGGAGGTAAATGTGGATTCGAAAATGCTGTCGGGTGCGGCGGTCGGCTAGAATCGCTGCATGCTCGAACCAGACCGACTCATTTCTGCTGACAAAGCCTCCAACGTGGAAGAGGTGCAGGAGCGCGCGCTGCGTCCGGAGCTGCTCGAGGAATACGTCGCCCAAGAAAAAATACGGGAGCAGCTGTCGATTTTTATCGACGCCGCCCGCGCGCGCAAAGAGCCGCTTGACCATACGCTGCTGTTTGGCCCGCCCGGACTCGGCAAGACGACGCTGGCGCACATCATCGCGCGTGAAATGGGGGTCAACCTCAGGCAAACCTCTGGCCCGGTGCTGGAGCGCGCCGGCGACTTGGCTGCGATGCTGACCAACCTGGAGCCCAACGACGTACTGTTCATCGATGAGATTCATCGCTTGAATCCGGTCGTCGAAGAAATTTTGTACCCCGCGCTGGAAGACTA
>JACMOJ010000310.1 GCA_014378085.1 Burkholderiales bacterium
TGAATACCTCGTTGTCGGCGGCTATGCGCTCGCCGCGCATGGGCATCCCCGCTATACCGGCGATATTGATATTTGGCTTAACCCGACGACGGTCAACATTGAAAAACTGATGAAGGCGCTCGCGGCGTTTGGGTTTGGCGGGCTGGGTATTGTGCCCGACGATCTGATGAAACCGGAGTCTGTCATTCAGCTGGGATATCCACCAACTCGAATTGATCTGCTTTCGTCGATTGGCGGTGTCGAATTCACAGACTGCTTTCAACGACGCTTGGTTTTTGCGCTAGATGGAATCAGCATGCCCGTGATCTCGGTGACGGATTTTCGCGCTAACAAACTTGCGACAGGACGGCCCAAGGACTTGGCGGATATTGCGGCGCTCGATCCGCCGGATGCTCAAGCGTGAGGTATGCGGCTAAGTGCGCCGTTAAGTGCGCCATCATATCAAAGTCGCCTGCCGGCGGGAGTTTTCAGCCAGAATGTGCCGAAGATACCCGTCAATACTAGGGTTTACGGCTTTGGCAGCGGCTTTAATACGTCAATCTGTTTGGAGTGAATCGCCACGTAGCCTTCGGCCGCCAGGTCGTGCAGGATGCGGCTCACCATATCTCTTGAGGCACCAACCCGTTCGGCGAGCTGCTGCTGGGAAAGTTTCTCGGTGATGTAGCCGGTGCCTTGCTGCTTCGGCGTCAGGCTGGTCAGCAACGTCGTGAGTCGGCCGTGGACATTTAATGGCGCCATGCGTTTGAGATTTTCCACCGCAATACGGGTGCGGCCGATCAAATGCGTGATCAGCTGCAATGCGAACTCTGGGTTGGCGGTGATGTAGCGGCGCATCTCGTCGGCGGTAACCACTGAACAGGTGGTGGCCTCCAGCGCTTCCACAGATGCTGAGCGCACACCTGCGTCTAGCGTCATTTCCCCCAGCGTATCTCCCGGGCCGAGCGTGTCGAGGATGAGTTCCTTTCCCTCGTTGTTTGCAGAGAATACTTTTACCCGGCCTCTGAGCAGAATGAATAACGTCTCGCCGCGTTCACCTTCACGGATCAGCATTTCGCGCTTGTTAAACGTCGTGATGCGCCCGTGTTCGGCTAACGCTCGCAGCAGCGATTCTTTAACCACTTCAAAGCGGGGCGGGCGGGTGCCAGTCATTGGGATTTTTTGTGGTGAGACGTTTGTTCAAATGCCATTGTGCTGCGACGAAGCGTGTTCGGTGCGGGGTACTTCCCTCTTTTCCAAAGAGGGGTTGAGGGAGATTTGTGGTGTTTCGATCGTGCGGGCATTAAGAGGTTTTCGCGAAGGAGGAAGTACTCCGCAAATTGCGACGTGGGAAACCCGCGATGGCAAATGTCCACACCACTACGCGAGCCGCAAACGATACAGGCGCGATTCGCCGTAACCTTTCGCGAGTGGCTCGATACCCACCAAGTCACACACAAACGCGCTGCTGGCTTGTGCATAATCGAGGCCAAGTCCTCAAACAGGGGAAAGCTTTGATCTGCAGAATAAAAAACCTGTCGACCACCTTCACGGCGAGTCAACGAGCCCATTTCAGTCAATGCTTGCAATTCGCGATGCAATGTTCCCGGCGATATGCCGGTCAAGCGCGTCAGTTCGCGACCATACACGGTTTCTTCCGACCGCAACAATCGCGTGGCCAGATCGGTCAACGCCAGTGATTGAATGTATCCGCCTGAGATCGATTTCACTTCCCGTGGCCCCAATCGCATGCCTCACCGCGTCGATTTTGCCGGGCCAGCACCCGCGACGATTGTCCGATTGACCGATATACTAAGGCGCACGAACTACGCTTGATCCCGCGGGCACGACAACAAAAATGAGCAGTGAAACAAACGCCGTTGCCTCGGCAAATGGGGGGCTAAAACCTGATCTGTGCCTAGCCGTCGGTATCACCGGCCATCGGCTTGAACGCATGCCTCATGTCGATCTAGCGGCGTTACGACAAACCATCGCCGGTCTGCTGATTCGCGTTCGCGAGGCCGCCGACCGCGTCGGCACCAAACACGCGCCGCAGTTCGCCACCGCAGCGCCAAAGATGAGGCTGGTCACGGCGCTCGCGAACGGTGCCGACACCATCGCCGCCGAAGCCGCGTTGGCAGCCGGTTGGCGGCTTGATGCCTGCCTGCCGTTTGTCCGTGACGAGTACGCGACCGATTTTGCCGAAGGCGAAGAGCGCGAACGCTTCACCCAATTGCTGGACCGCGCCTCGGCAACGTTCGCGCTTACCGGTGACCGCGATGACGCCGATGCCGCCTACGAAGCCGTCGGCCGCGTGCTGCTCGATCAAGTCGATATTCTGCTGGCGGTGTGGGATGGCGATGTCGGCCGCGGTCGCGGCGGTACGGCGCGCGTGGTCGCGGACGCGATCGGCCGTCACATCCCGGTGATCCATGTCAATACCGAGGTCGGCAACACCACGGTGTTGCTCTGGTCCGGCCTCGCCGATTTTGTGATCGAACAACCGACCAGCGACAATGTGCCGCGTGCCGCAGCCGATCGCGCGATTCCCTTCGTGGTGACGACGCTAGTTGCACCGCCGGAAAATCCGGTCGACCGGCGCATGCTGGCGCGCTTTCACAAGGAGCGCTACCGCCGCTATACCCCGGCCATTCCCTACCCCATGCTGCTGGCCATGACCGGCGCGCGCGCACTGCGCAAGGCCGATTTCACTTCGGCCTCGGCCGAGGATTGCGCGGCCCCCCTCGCCGCGCTGGTATCCGGTGCGGAGCAGCCGGGCCGTTACCAGAGCGCCATGAAACAAGCCCTGCTGCCACGATACGGCGTGGCCGACGCCGCCTCGACCTATTTCGCGCAGGTGTTCCGTTCCGGCTTTGTCGCCAATTTCGGGCTCGCGTCGATCGCGGTGCTGCTGGCGCTGACCGGCCTGCTGGTTCCCGCCTACAAACTGACCCTGATCGTCGCCGAGCTGGTGGTCATCGCCATCATCTTCGCCAACACCCGCGCCGGCACGCGCGCCGGTTGGCACGAGACCTGGATGGACGACCGACACCTGGCCGAACAGCTGCGCTCGCTGGCGTTGACCAGTACGCTGGCCAATCTGAATCTTCGCGCCTCCTCTAGCGGCGAATCCGGCTCGGTGCCGGGCTGGGTGCATTGGCTGGCGCGGGCCACCGCGCGTGAGCTCGGCCTGCCCAATACCGTCGCCGACCGCCGCTATCTGGACAGCGTCCAGCAGGCGTCGCTGAAACTGGTGGAAGAGCAGATCGCCTATCACCATGGCAATGCGCACCGCATGCACAAGCTCGAACATCGCCTGCATAAAACGGGCAGCGTGCTGTTTGGCGGCACCGCCGCCGCGTGCGTGTTGTGGATTGCCGCCAAGCTCACCGGCGCGCCGATGCAGCTTGGCGGCATCGGCATCACCGAAATGGTTACATGGATTACGGCCGCGATGCCTGCGTTAGGCGCGGCCATCTACGGCATCCGCATGCAGGGGGATTTTGTCGGCATCGCATTCCGCTCCGAGGTCACGGTTGCGCGGCTGGAGCGATTGAAACGATCGCTTGATGACGAGAATCTCGATTACACCAAGCTAATGGCGCGGCTGAGAAGGCTATCTGAAATCATGCTCGCTGATGTCGAGCATTGGCGTACGACTTATCAGGCAAGGCCGCTGGCGTTGCCCGGGTAGTCATGGCGCGTGGCGGCCGAGACCGGCGAGGCGTAAGGAAGGCAGATGGCCTGGTCATGGTGCCAAGCCGGCCTTTTGAAGAAGTGCGGGAAAACGCGCGTCGAGTCGCAATTCTTCCAGGCGCGGATCGACGCTTAGGAGCCCAATGCCTCCTTCGCAAGACGCGATTGCTTCCTCGGCGCGCCGAACAGCGCCATCCAAGTCGTCGAGCTCAGTGCTAAAGACCACCGTTTCCATCTTGGGCTCCTTTTAAGGACGTCGCGAGGAACTTAAACAGTGGAACTTTCTCGACCATGGCAGCGGTCAACGGTACGCAGGGCATCGCAGACGCGGCGCGCGGCGTCAGTGTCTTGCGAAGCATACGAAAGGAAGATATCTTTCGTCATTTCACCAGTCCCATGCGAGCGAGCAGCTCGGTGTATCCGGGCGTGCCGTGCAGCGGCGCGAAACGTGGATCAACCTTGAGCATCCACAAATTTTCTTCGCATTCATCCACGGCATTGTTCAGGCAGCGTATTGCGTCATCAAACTCACCGAGTCCGACATGCATGACCGCCTGCTCGACATGCGTTGCATGTGCCAGCTCGCGATTGCTGGCGATAGCGCGCAGATAGGCCTGCCAGTTGCCATCCACAAAACTGGCGCGGATAAATTCGGCGGCTTTGGGTTCGCCACGCAGGTCGAGTGAGCGTGCGCGAAATTCGACGGCATCCTGGTATCTTCCTCGGAGTTGTGCCACGCGGCCAAGATGCGCGTACGGCATCCACCAGGATGGATCCATTGCCGCAACAAGCCTCAATTTTTGTTCCGCAGCGTCAAGTTGGCCGGTTGAATAATCCACCATGGAAAGGTTCACCTTCACCATGCTCGAGAGTGGGTCAAGCGACTGCGCACGCTCAAGTTCTGCGCGTGCTTCCTCAATCAGTCCTTGATAGAACAACCGTCCGCCGGCCAGACGGTGTACCTCAGAGTCGTATGGAGCGAGTTCCAACGCTCGCTCATGTGCCAGCCTCCAGGCATCTGGATCATGTTCAACATAGAAAGCGTAATGACCGAAGACCAGATACGGCCCAGCCTGGTTTGGGTCAAGCTTCAGCGCGGCCTCCGCCGCCAGCTTCGCCGTCGTGAGCAGTTCGCGCGTACGCTGTTTCCCGTAAAAGGCAAAGCGAACGTACGCAGAGGCAAGACCGGATTGCGCCTCTGCAAAATCGGGGTCGATCGCCATTGCCTGCTGAAAGAGTGAAATTGCCCGCTCGGCGTCATGATGCGTTCGCTTGTTGGCGAAGAATCTTGCTTCGAGGCAAAGTCGCTGCGCCTCCGGGTCTTCGCTGCGTGTCGCCGTCGCGAGCGCCACTTCCTGCTCGACCTGTTGCATACCACCCGACTCTTCGGCGCCCATCAATGTGTCGCGAAGTTGCGTCACCACCGACTGTGCAATATCGTCCTGCACCGCAAAGATGTCGTCCAACGCACGATCGTACGTTTCCGACCACAGTTGATAACCGTCGGCCACTTTTACCAATTGCACGGAAATACGCACGCGGTTGCCGGACTTGCGCACGCTGCCTTCTAGTACCGTTGCGACATTCAGCGCGCGTCCTATCTCGGCTACGGTCGATTGCTTGCCTTTGAACGAAAAGGCCGACGTGCGTGCCGCTACCCGCAGGCCTTTGATCTTGGCGAGTACATTCAGCAACTCGTCGGCGAGGCCATCGGAAAAATATTCGTCGTCGGCGCTGGCGCTGCGGTTGGCGAAGGCGAGGACAGCGATGGAAGATGTGTCGTCGGATTTGGCAGGGGTTGCAGCTACCGGGCCAAACCCTCGCGCGGGCGAGGCGTTCAGGGCACTTGTGCCTGAAGCGCCGCTCCCAGTAAGGAGTTTGCCCACACGCAATGCAAACGTCGCGACCGCTCCTTCATCGTTCAGGTGAGACCACTGCCGCTCGCGAAACTTGTCCGGCACCAGTGCGGCCAGTTCGGAGACGTCGCCCAAGACCACTGGCACGAAGAACGTCTTGTTATCAGCCATCAGGTGCGAGCGATCTACGGCGAGCTTCCACTCCAGACGGAAGTAGCCTTCTTCTCTTGTTTGCGTGTTGTGGGAGATGATCGGCACGAATAGCGCGCATTCCTTGATCTGTTTGCGAATCGACGCGTCCCACGAATCGCCGCCGCGAAGTTCGTTTTGATCAAACCAGACTTCCAAGCCGGTCGCGCGCAAGGCATCACAAATCCGACGTGCGGCGTCGGCATCTTGCGAGGCGTAGGAAAGGAAGATGGCGGACGCCGACATTGTTATGCCACTTTCACAAACGGATTGAGCGTCGCCACACCGAGTGCGTTAAAGTCGCGCACGTTACGCGTGACGACCGTCAACCCATTCACGCGCGCGGTCGCGGCGATAAAGGCATCGTCGGCAAGTGTGTCAGATTTGCCGTGCATCAGCCGCGCCCATTCGCGGCACACGGCTGCATCAAGCGGCAGTAGCTGCCCGCTATTGATGATTTGCTCGAGCCACGATTCGATTTGTGCGGCTTTGGTTTCGTCTTGCTCTCGCGTGATTTCCACCCCGCGTTGTAGCTCGCCGATAGTCATCGCCGAGATAAAGAGTGCATTCGATTCCTGCGCGTCCAGCCATGCCATCACACCACCGTGAGGCTTTGGTTTACGCGATTCTGAGACGATGTTGGTGTCGAGCAAAAACATGAGTGCTGCTTTACACTTTGCGCAGCTTCAAGCCGCCACGCGGCGGCACGGAAAGCTCGGCGATCACGGTGCGATCCAACATTAGTTGTTTGAGCGTGCGTTTGCCGGACACCTGCAGCGCTTCCCATTGGCGAATCGGCACCAGCACGGCGGCGGCTTTGCCGTGTTTGGTCACCACCTGCGGGCCTTCGGCGAGGCTGGTTTCGAGGAGTTCACTAAAGCGCGCTTTGGCGTCTTGTACGGGCCATGTATGCATGATGAGCTCCATTGAAAATGGTCAGAATTATGACTAGTATAGCAGGATAGTTTTGGTCAAACCAGACGGGTTTCACGACGATCTATCGCGGTGAGCATCGGCATCTTGGGAGGCATAGGAAAGGAAAATGGCTTGGCTCGCGCTCATGACACATCCACCACGGTAAGCCCCGCCTTACGTGCGGCGGCGAGTTGGCGGTGGTCAGCTGATACAAACTTGTCGGGTGCGGAGGCCAACGCACAAGCAAGGTGCAGTGCATCCATGGCGCGCAGCGGATGCGCCTCAAGGAGCGAGGTGGTGGCCATCAACACACCGGCGTCGAGCGCCCACACTTCGGCGTCCGCGAGATCTGCGGTAACGCGGCTTTTCAACTTTCGGTAGTCGGCTTTGGCGAGTTTCTTTTCGCGCACCAAACGTGAAAGTGTGGAAATCAGCTCTGGCAGGCAGATGACGCTGACGATGAGATGATCAGCCGCGTCACATAAGGCGAGCAGCTTATCCGAGCCGGGCTCGGACACGTAGCGTTTGGCAAACGCCGAGGTATCCAGAAATAGCTTCAAGCGGATTCGTCACGGTCGTGCAGCAGTTCGCGGCTCAACGACAGGCCATCCAGCTTTAGTGGTGTTGCCTCACGTTTCCAAGACGGTGTTTCCGCTTTGATGGGAACGATTTCGGCAATCGCTTTGCCGTTACGTGAAACGCGTACCGACTGGCCGGACTCCACCGCATCAAAATAAAACTTCGCGTTGCCGCGTAGCTCAGTGAAAGTCACTTCTGCGGTAGCGGTAACGATTGGCTTTGATGTTGGCTTAAACACGGCGCACCCTTCTCAAGGTATGTACAGATTGAACTACTATACTGTACAGAAGTGTCGCCCGTCCAGCCCGATTTTCTTGAGAAACAGTCTGGTAGGTTGGGCAGAGCGGGGTTGGCAAATGTGCTGCCAAACGGTCGGTGCGTACGTAAACGCGCGATGTTGGGCTTGATGCTTCTCCAGCCCAACCTACCTAACTCTGTCATTCCGAACCGCACTTGGTGAGGAATCTCATCCCTCAGCAAAACGGAGAAGTCCCAATCGCGAGCCTACAGATGCAGAAAAGAACACCTTATTTGACGGGCATTTCCAGCCATAAATGCTTGGAAACCCCCGTCAATAAACGACTTTTAGCGTTTCTTACTTCTTCATCTCCGCCGCAATCTCCGCACGCAGTTGCGTCTCGTTCCGCAGTGCCCTGACTGCTGCCGGCAGACCATCCATCAACTGCGCCGCTTGTGTCAGCAGCGCTTTTTTGTTCTCCGGTTTCGCCAGGGCTGCGGCGTAGAGCACTCTCGCGCGCTCCGCTTTGAGCATCACGCCGTCACTTTTTTGCACAGCAGGCAGTTGGTAAAACGCGATCGCAGGCTCGATGGTTTTGTAGGCGTCGTATTGTTTGCCTTGTTTGGCCAGTGCAATGGCAAGGCGCGCACGCGCGATGTTGAGGGCACGCTGATCATCCAACGATGCGCGAGCGGATCGTTGCCGCTCCAGCAATTCCCTTTGGGCATACGCGGCTGCGTTGGCGTAATCGGTTGCCATCATCAGCGCGTCGGTCGCGGTTTCGTACAAACTTGGCAATACCTGATCCTTACCGGGGGGGGCATCTTTGCCAAGTTCTTCGCGCCAGGCCAGGCGTTGCGCAATGTATTTGGCCA
>JACMOJ010000311.1 GCA_014378085.1 Burkholderiales bacterium
CAATCTGGCCAGTGCCGCCTGCTCGCGCTTCGAAAAGCCCGGCATGTCTGCATTTGCCAGCACATAGGCCGAGTGTTTGTGGAAGCCGGCTTGGGCGATGTTCATACCGATTTCATGCGGGCGGGCTGCCCACGACACACGTTGCCGTGACGAGCTGATTAGCGTTTGTTCCAGCTCGGAGGTCGCTCGTGCGTGTATTTGGTCGAAAAAGTGTAGCGCCAGGCTACGCACCCGGTCAGCTTGCGCTTGGTCGATGTGATACCGCCGCGCGAATTGCTCAACCGTGGCTTCGCGAACGTCGCTATGGTGGGCGCGTCCCAACATATCGTACAAAACGCCGTCTCGCAGGGCCGTGTCCACCGGCGCCATTTCGGTGAGATCGAGCTCCTCAAAAATCGTCAGCATAATCGCGAGCCCGCCGGATAACACCGGAATGCGGTCTGCCTTAATGGCAAGGCCCAGTTTGTCGAAGTTGCCCGCCTTGAGGGCACGATCACGCAGCCATTCAAGACCTTGGCGCGTGATTGCGCCGGTCGATAATCCTTGTTCAGTGATGATGCCAGCGAGTGCCTTAGCGGTACCGGATGAGCCAAATGCCTCGCGCCAACCTTCCTTTTTAAAACTTGCGCGAATTTGTTCTAACTCTTTCCGCGCCGCCAACTGGGCTTCTTTTAAGCGCCGCTTGTCAATCTCGCCGTTGGCAAAGTGACGTGCCGAGTAGCTGACGCAACCCATGTAGAGACTATCGACCAGCTTGGGCCTGAGGCGGTGGCCGATGATGAATTCGGTCGACCCACCACCGATGTCGACGACTAGCCGATTGTGGCTCGATGGCGGCAACGTCTTTGCCACGCCGACGTAGATAAGGCGTGCTTCCTCGCGGCCGGCAATAACTTCAATTGGAAAGCCGAGTATTTGCTCGGCTTGCCGCACGAATTCGTGCGCGTTTTTGGCCACGCGGAGCGCGTTGGTTCCTACCACTCTGACGCGATCTTTCGACATGCCGCGCAGGCGCTCGGCGAATAGTCGAAGCGTGGCAAACGCGCGTTCGGCCGTCGGTGCGTCGATGTCTTTGTTATCGGTAATGCCCGCACCCAGCCTGACCGTCTCCTTCATCGAGTCCAGCGGATAGAGCACATCATCCATAACCCGGGCGATCTGGAGATGAAAACTATTGGATCCGAGATCCACTGCGGCGAGGGTAGTCAGAGACATTTCAGAAATTGGTGTTTGAATTATCTATTCAGTATGGCATAGCAAGTGCAACTTCCTGCTCCAGCGCGCTGTCAAAAAACTGCAATACTCGTACCTTATGGTGAAGCTACGAAAAAAACGAAAACAAGGGATAACAATGGCCTCCTCGCGCACCGCTCAAAGCGCACCCTCGCGCGCTGCCCCACGCGCAGCCAAGCAAGCCGCGTCACGTACAACCAAGCAAGCCGCGTCACGAGCATCCACCCGCGCGTCCGCGAAGTTTCTTAATCGCGAACTGCAGATGCTGGCCTTCAACCAACGCGTACTTGCTCAGGCGGAAAACGAATCGGTTCCGCTGCTCGAACGGCTGAAATTTTTGACGATCGTTTCGTCCAACATGGACGAATTTTTTGAGATTCGTGTTGCAGGATTAAAAGAACAGATCAAGCTAGGCTCCTCAACCCGAACCACCGACGGTCGCACGCCGCGGGAAGTCTATCGGCTCATCGTTTCCGCCGCGCATGCCATTGTTGAGTCCCAATATGCGCTGCTAAACAATGTGGTGTAGCCGCGTTTGGCGGAGGAAGGAATTCGTTTCATCCGCCGCAGGCAGTGGGATGCGCAACTACAGACGTGGGTAAAAGATTTTTTCTTTCGCGAAATGATGCCGGTGTTGACGCCGATTGGACTGGATCCTTCTCATCCGTTTCCGCGGGTGTTCAACAAGAGTCTAAATTTTGCGGTCGAGTTGTCGGGTCGGGATGCCTTCGGTCGTGACTCAAAGCGCGCAATTGTTCAGGCACCACGTGTGTTGCCGCGGGTAATCAAATTACCTGCGGATGTGACAGACGGCGAAAACGACTTTATCTTTTTGAGCTCGGTCTTGCATGCGCACGTCGGTGAATTGTTCTCAGGCATGGAGGTGCTGGGTTGTTACCAGTTCCGCGTGACCAGAAATTCAGACCTGTTTGTTGACGAGGAAGAGGTCAAGAATCTGCGCTTAGCACTTCAGGGTGAGTTACCGCAGCGGCATTTCGGGGATTCCGTGAGGCTTGAGGTGGCGGACGACTGCTCGGAAGACATGGTGCAGTTTCTCCTCACACAGTTTGATCTGGCAGAGCCAGATCTTTATCGCGTCAATGGGCCGGTGAATTTGGTGCGTTTGATGAACGTTCCCGACCAAGTCGCCCGGCCCGATTTGAAGTTCCGCACGTTTGTTCCAGGTCTGCCCAAAGTGTTGCAGAAGGTGGCGAAGGGCAAAGATATTTTTGACGCGCTCAAGAAGCAAGATATCTTGCTGCATCACCCGTACGAAAGTTTTACGCCGGTCATCGAGTTTATTCAACAGGCCGCCCGTGACCCGCTGGTGGTGGCAATTAAACAAACGGTATATCGCACCGGAACCGATTCGGTCATCATGGAAACGCTGATCGATGCGGCAAGTCGCGGCAAAGAGGTGACGGTCGTGGTCGAATTGATGGCGCGCTTTGACGAAGAAGCCAATTTGAACTGGGCGTCGAAACTCGAAGAGGTCGGTGCGCATGTGGTGTACGGTGTTGTTGGTCACAAAACCCACGCCAAGATGGCGCTGATCGTGCGGCGCGAATTGAAAGACGAGGACAGCGGCAAACACGTGCTGCGTCGCTATGTTCACCTTGGCACCGGTAACTACCATCCCCGCACCGCGAGGCTCTATACCGATTTTGGATTGTTGACGGCGAATGAAGCAATTTGTGCAGATGTCAACTTGGTCTTTACGCAGCTAACGGGACTTGGCAAGGCAACCAAGCTTTCGCAGGTGTGGCAGTCCCCGTTTACGCTACATGCTGGGGTCATCAACGCCATCGAGCGTGAAATGAAGCTCGCAAAGGCCGCCCCCGCGCGTCGCCCGACGACCGGCAAGGGGGGCGCACCGTCACCAAAGACCACCGGTCGGATTATCGCCAAACTGAATTCTTTGGTTGAGCCGCAGGTGATTGAGGCCCTCTACCGCGCTTCACAAGCTGGCGTAAAAATTGATTTAATTGTTCGCGGCGTGTGCGCGTTGCGGCCCGGTGTTAAGGGCTTATCTGAAAACATCCGAGTACGCTCGGTGGTTGGACGTTTTCTCGAGCACACGCGCATCATGTATTTTGGCAATGGCGGTGTCCCGGTCGTGATGTTGTCCAGCGCCGATTGGATGGACCGCAATTTTTTCCGCCGTATCGAGCTTTGTTTTCCGGTGAATGACCGAAAGTTGAAGCGTCGTGTGATCGACGAGGGTCTAACCGCCTATCTATCGGATAACGTCGAGGCGTGGGAAATGGATGGTGACGGTGTCTACACGGTGTCAAAACCACGCTCGGCCAAACAGCGCAACGCGGCGCAGGAGAACCTCTTGTTGTTGCTCGCCGATACGGACTAGCGGCAAGGCTGGTGGCTATCCGGCGTCAGGCGATTTGAACGGCTGGTGTTCATTGAGCTCGTCCACGTAGCGCTCGATTCCGTTTGATTCGCGGCGCAGAAAATCTTCGACGGCGCTGGCAAAGCGCGGTTCCTTGATCAAGTGGGCCGAGGCGCACTGTACGGGGACAAATCCGCGGGCAAGTTTGTGTTCACCTTGCGCGCCTCCCTCGATCAACGCGAGCCCGTTTTCAATGCAGTACTCGATCGTTTGGTAGTAACACGTCTCAAAATGTAGCCCGGAAACAAACTTGGTTGCGCCCCAATATCGACCAAACAGTGTGGTTTGGTTCACCAGATTTAGGCTCGCGGCGATCGGTACACCTTCGCTTTCGGCGATTACCATCAATATGTTGCCCGGCATACGTTCGCCGATCATGCTAAAGAATTGTCGGTTGAGGTACGGGGTTGAGCGATGCGCGTGGTACGTCGATTGGTAACAGCGGTCGAATAGATCCCAGTCGGCAGTGGTTAAGTTTGGCCCAAGCACCCGCCGTAGAGTGACGCCACTTTCTCGCACGCGTCGTCGTTCCTGTTTGATGCGTTTGCGCTTATCGTGACTCATGCGCGCAAGAAAGTCCTCGAAGTTTTGGTAACCGTCGTTACGCCAATGAAACTGCACCGCCTGTCGAGTGAGAAATCCGTTAGCCGCAATCATTGCCTGCTCATCTTCTTCTGCGAACAGAATGTGCAGCGATGACACATCACTCTGTTGGACAATTTTCAACACCGTCGCCAGCAGGAGCTCGCGGTCTTGATGGTTGGCGGCGAGAAGTCTTGAGCCGGTGCAGGGTGTGAATGGGATCGCACAGAGCAATTTCGGATAGTAGTCCAGCTCCGCCCGCTGGTAGGCGTCTGCCCACGCCCAGTCAAAAA
>JACMOJ010000312.1 GCA_014378085.1 Burkholderiales bacterium
AGCGTTACCAGCAATTCATTGGTAAGCAACTTAAGTTGCCGCTGTCAGACCGGCTGATTCCGATCATCGCCGATGCGTATGTGGACAAAGCCTTCGGTACCGGTTGCGTGAAGATCACCCCGGCGCATGACACTAACGACTTTCAGATTGGACTGCGGCATAACCTGCCCGCAATCAGCGTACTTTCACTCAGCGCCAAAATCCGAGACAAGAGCGACGTGATTCGGGTTCAATCTGGCGGTCTTCAAGAGACCATCACAGAAGCCTATGAATTACATGAATCACTAACCTTCATTCCCGAAGCCTATCGTGGCCTTGATCGCTTTGAAGCCCGCAAACGAATCATCGTCGATCTCGACGCTGTTGGCGCACTGGTGTCAGAGAAGAAACACAAACTCAACGTGCCACGTTCGGACCGCACCAATACGATCATCGAGCCGATGCTCACGGATCAGTGGTTCGTGAAAATGGACGGCTTGGCAAAACGTGGTCTCGACGCGGTCGCTTCGGGGGAAGTGAAGTTTTATCCAAACCATTGGTCGGCAACCTACAACCACTGGCTGACCAATATCCAAGACTGGTGTATTTCCCGCCAGCTATGGTGGGGGCACCAAATTCCGGCGTACTACGACGACGCGGGCAATGTCTATGTGGCGCGAACACAAGCAGAAGCGGAAGCCCAAGCCGGCGGTAAATCGGTGACGCGCGACGCCGATGTACTCGACACCTGGTTTTCGTCGGCACTGGTACCGTTCACCACACTCGGCTGGCCCAACGATGACGCCAAGACGCGCGCCGATATGCAAGCGTTTTTGCCATCGAACGTACTCGTAACCGGCAACGACATCATTTTTTTCTGGGTCGCCAGAATGATCATGATGACGCTGCACTTCACCACGGATGAGGAGTTTCCCAAAGGGAAGGTTCCGTTTAAGGACGTGTACATCAACGCGATGGTGCGCGACGCCGAAGGCAACAAGATGTCAAAGTCCAAAGGCAACACACTCGACCCCCTCGATCTGATCGACGGCATTGACTTCGACACGCTGCTGGAGAAATCGACCAAAGGCTTGATGCTCGAAGCGCACAAAGAAAAAGCTGCGAAGTACATCAAGAAAAACTTCCCCAAGGGCATCCCGGCTTACGGTACCGATGCGCTGCGATTTACGTTTACCTCCCTCGCGCCGTTGTCCCTCACGCTTAACTTCGACTTAAGCCGCTGCGAGGGTTATCGCAATTTCTGCAACAAGTTGTGGAATGCCACACGTTTTGTGTTGATGAACGTCGAGAACAAAGACGTCGGCCTGGATGAATCGTTGCCGGTCACACTTTCACAAGCTGACAAGTGGATCATCAGCCAACTGCAGCGCGCCGAAGCGGATGTGGCAAAAGGTTTTGCCGAATATCGCTTCGACAATGTTTCGTCTACGATCTACAAGTTTGTATGGGACGAATACTGCGATTGGTATCTGGAGCTCGCAAAAGTACAGCTCCAGCTGGGTGATGAGGCAGCCCAGCGCGGCACACGCCGCACGCTCATTCGCGTACTCGAAACGACGTTGCGGCTCGCGCATCCGATCATTCCGTTTATCACCGAAGAGCTGTGGCAAAAGATTGCGCCGCTGGCCGGAAAAATCCCCCCAATTTCCAACATCGCCCGTTTAGAAAAGGGGAAAAGCAGCTACACGATCATGCTGGCGCCCTATCCGATTTCACAGCCTGAAAAAATCGATGCGGCGGCCGAAGCCTTCATTGCACAACTCAAAGAGATCACCAACGCCACGCGCAACTTGCGTAGCGAGATGCAGCTCTCTCCCGCAGAAAAGGTGCCGGCATATATCTCAACTGACGACGTGGACAAAATTGCAAACTCAAGCAAAGACGGTAATCTTCAAGCATTTTTGCCCTACATTCAAGCGCTGGCTCGGCTCTCCGAAATCGCGCTGGTGCCGGCGCTACCGGATGGTGACGCTGTAGTGGCGTCCCCGGTGGCAACCGCGGGCGGCGCGCGCATCATGCTCAAAGTCGAAATTGATGTGGCGGCAGAACGTGAGCGTCTCGCCAAAGAAATCACCAAACTTGAAGCGGAAATTGGGCGGGCGGAAACGAAGCTATCCAACCCCGCCTTTGCAGATAAAGCCCCACCGACCGTCGTCGCGCAAGAGCGTGAGCGTCTGGCGGGCTTCAAACAAAAGCTCACCACCATGCAAGGCCAACTGACAAAGCTGGGTTGATGCCGCTACCGTACGCGTTAAGGGCGCTGCGTTCGACCAACTTTCGGCGTTATTACGTTGGCCAGACGATCTCGCAGCTCGGCTCGTGGATGCAGTCGGTGGCGATCATGTGGCTCGCTTATCGCCTGACCAACTCAACCACCGCCACCGGCACCATCGGTTTTCTGGCGCTCATCCCGTTTCTGTTTGTGACACCCATCGCCGGCGCGTTGTCCGATCGTGTGAGCCGCCGCAAGCTGCTGATGGTGGTACAGACCATCTTCTTTTTCCACGCCGCAGCGCTCGCCATCATGACCTACAGCGGGCACATGACGGTCAATATCCTTGGCGTGTTTGCCTTTGTGGGCGGCACGTTAAGTGCACTTGAGGTCACCACTCGTCACTCCTTTTTTGTGCAGCTGGTAGAGGATCGCGCCGACCTGCCGAATGCGATTGCATTGAATTCCGCGAACATCAATGCCACGCGCTTAATCGGCCCAGCCATCGGCGGCCTGCTGATTGCTGCGGTGGGTGAAGCAGCATGTTTTGGCATCAACGCGGTGTCGTATCTCGCCGTGGTGTATCAACTCACGCGAATCAAACCCAAGGCCAGCGGTCGCATCTCGACCGGACAGTCGCTCGCGCATGACCTGATTGAAGGCTGGCGGCTTGCGTTGACGAGTCCGATCATTCTGCCGCTGGTGCTGATCGTCGGCTTGGTCAGTTTCGCCATCAACCCGTATTCGATTTTGATGCCCGCCATTGCGGTCGAAACCTTTGGCAAGGGTGCGGAGTTGCACGGCATTTTTGTCAGCGCGGTGGGCATCGGCGCACTGATCGGTGCCATCTTGTTGGCGCGGCGCGAGAACGTGCGCGGGTTATCCCGATGGGTGGCGATCACGGCCAGCATTGCCGCGGTTGGCGCAATTATTTTTTCGGTGTCGGCAAGTATGCAAAGCATGACAATGTCGATCGTCGGCATGGCGCTGGTGGGCATGGGGCTGATGGGCACCTCCGCCACCGTAAACACCATCATCCAAACGGTGGTTGATGACGATAAACGCGGTCGTGTAGTGTCCGTCTACTCCACCTTCTTTGCGGGCGGCGCACCACTTGGGCATGTGGTGGCCGGTTGGTCAGCCAGTCATATCGGCGCGCCTAAAACCTACTTGTTGCTCGGTGTGGTGTGCGCGCTTGGTGCCGCCGCATTCGGTCTCTACCTGCCACGCTTAAAACGCCACTTGCGCGCCGCGTATCTCGACCGTGGCATCATTGCGCGTGCGCCTGCAAGTGCGGCTTCGCTCGCGGCCAGTGAGTCGCAGCAAGACAAATAAGCAAGAAAAATGAGCAATAAAAATAAGCAAGAGAAATAAGCAAGAAAAATAAGCAAGAAAAATAAGCAAGAAAAATGAGCAAGAAAAGTGATCATGAACAATTCTGCGAATGCTGTTGACTCCACCGCGATGCCACGCTTTGAAGCGGTCTACACCACCCGCGACGAAACAAATCCGGCCATCGCCTATCTGGTCTTCAATAGACCGGCCGTGTTTAACGCGATGAACGAGCAACTCATCCGCGAATTTCGCGAGGTGGCACTTTCCCTTGCGAGTGCCACGGATATTCGTGTCTTGATATTAAAAGGTGCCGGCAAGGCGTTTCTGGCCGGCGGGGATGTCGGCACATTCCACGCCAAGAAGGACGACCCAACGCTGGCCGCCACCGTGGTGCCGATGGGCGACAGCATGCATGATGCGATTGTGGCAATTCGCAATATGCCGTTCCCGGTCGTGGCGCAAATTCAAGGTGCCTGTGCCGGCGCGGGGGTGAGTGTGGCGCTGGCTTGTGATTTTGTTGTCGTCTCGGATAAAGCCACATTCAACACGGCGTACACCAAAATTGGCCTGTCACCAGACGGCGGCGCGACGTGGATTTTGCCGCGCATGCTGGGCATCCGCAAAGCCACCGAACTGATCATGCTCGCCGAGACCATCGCCGCCGCGACGGCGCTTTCGCTTGGCATGGTGACTAAGGTGGTGGCTGCCGAAGAACTCG
>JACMOJ010000313.1 GCA_014378085.1 Burkholderiales bacterium
CCATCCGGCGCGGTTGCCGGTCTGGAGGCCATCACACCGAGAGCAGGCAACGTTGGCTTTCCTGGTGCTTTCGTGATTGGCACCGCCGCCGGTATCGTGTGTTTGTGGGGTGTTACCGGCCTGAAGAAGCTGCTGAAGGCGGACGATTCGCTTGACGTGTTTGGTGTACATGCGGTGGGCGGCATCTTAGGTGCGTTGTTGACCGGCGTGTTTGTCTCACCTGCACTCGGCGGCCCGGGCTTTGTTACCGATTGGGTAACTGCAGCGACCGGCTTTACTTCTATTGGCGAGCAAGTGCTAATCCAAGCCAAAGCAGTTGGTGTGGCCGTTGTGTGGTCTGCCGTCGTCACCGCGATATCACTGTTTGTCGTGAAAATGATTGTCGGACTGCGTGTCTCAGAAGACGATGAGCGCGAAGGACTGGACATCGCCTCACACGGCGAGACCGCCTACAACAAGTAAAACCAAAAACAGGTCTAGCGGGGCAGCCCGCGATATCCTGAATAACCGTAGCAGCATTAGGGGCATCCGATATCGGATGCCCCTTTTGTTTGAATCATCGCTTGCGGTTATGGGTTACGCCCCCAGCTTTATTTCTCAACGTAAGTTGTTGTTTTGCCTTGTATTTGCTCGACGGGTAGAATGCGCTGCTAGGTTTCTCAAAAAATCACATGAATCAACGCGACCCACACCTTCCTTTTTCTGTGAATGCCGACGCACGCGGCACTGACGTCACCGGCGTCCACGACGTCCCCGACGTCCAAGGCCGTGCCGATGCGCGCCATATCGCCATCGACCAAGTTGGTATCCGCGGCATCCGCCATCCGCTACGCGTGAAGTCTGCCGACGGCTCGGTGCAACACACCGTTGGCATGTTTTCCATGACGGTCAAATTGCGAGAGGACGTGAAGGGCACTCACATGTCGCGCTTCATCGAACTGCTGGAGGCCGAACGCGCCGGCCAGATCGCGCTCGATACCAAAGCGCTGCAATCACTCTTGCAGCGCATGGTGGCCAAACTGGGCGTAGACGAGGGTGTGATCTCGATTGACTTCCCGTACTTCATTGAGAAAGCCGCGCCGGTCTCTGGTGTGAAATCACTAATGGACTATCAAGTCACGCTGGCGGGCAAGATGCGGCAGGGCGTGTTTTCGTCGACCACCAAAGTGGTTGCTGCCGTGACCAGCTTGTGCCCCTGCTCGAAAGAAGTTTCCGACTACGGCGCGCACAATCAGCGTTCACACATCACCATGACGATCGAAGCCGCATCGCCGATTGCGGTGGATGACATTGTGCGCATCGCCGAGGAGCAGGCCTCGAGCGAACTCTACGGCGTACTCAAACGCGTCGACGAAAAATTCGTGACCGAACGTGCCTATGACAACCCAAAGTTTGTAGAAGATTTGGTGCGGGATATCGCCGCGGCGTTGAACCAGGATGAACGGATCGCCGCATACACACTCGAAGCGGAAAATTTTGAGTCGATCCACAATCACACGGCGTACGCGTTGATCGAACGACGCAAGTAAAAAGTCTAGCAACGGCGGTCGATTACAAGCATTTTGTGCTGAAAATGCCCGACAGTCGGGCATTTTAACTATTTGCCGTCAACCGATCCAGCGCCTCGCGGTACTTTTCGCTGGTTCGCAGCGCGATCTCAGGCGGCACATCCGGTGCAGGCGGCTTGCGGTTAAACCCGATACTGTCCAACCAGTTTCGAATGTACTGTTTGTCGAAACTCTCCGGCGAGACGCCCACTTTGTAAGTATCGAGCGGCCAAAACCGCGACGAATCCGGCGTGAGCGCCTCGTCAATCAGATGTAACTTGCCCGCGTCATCCACGCCAAATTCAAACTTGGTGTCAGCGATGATGATGCCGCGCGTCAACGCATAGTCGGCGGCCTCGACGTACAAACGCATGGCAACTGCGCGCACTTCGGCGGCACGTGCCGCGCCGAGTATTTTTTCGGTAGTCGCGAAATCGATGTTCTCGTCATGCTCGCCCGCCTCCGCCTTCGTGGCCGGCGTAAAAATCGGCTCAGGCAACTTCGACGCACGCTGCAAACCCGGCGGCAATTTGACGCCGCACACGCTCTGCGTTTGTTGATACTCCGCCCAACCGGAGCCCTCCAGATAACCGCGCACCACCGCTTCAACCGGCAGCACTGTGTAGCGCTTCACAACAATCGCACGGCCACGCACTTGGTCACGTTCGTTTGCTGCCACGACACTCTCCGGATCAATTCCTGTCAGCTGATTCGGCACCACGTGTGCGAGTTTGCCAAACCAAAAGTTTGCCAGTGAAACCAAAATCTCACCCTTGTGCGGGATTGGCGTCGGCAGGATGACGTCATATGCGGACAAGCGATCACTTGTGACGAGCAACAACTTGTCATCGCCCACCGCGTAAATGTCTCGGACCTTACCGCGTGCCACCAATGGAAGTGACTTGATCTCAGACTGATACATCAGCGCAGTTTCATCGTTGGGTTATCAACAAAGGGGCTAGTTAACCACCTGCTTCAGCTCGCCCTTTGCGTAGCGATCCGCCATCTTGGAAAGGGTAATCGGCTTAATTTTCGACGCCTGCCCGACACAGTTGAACTGGGTGTAGCGTAGCTTGCAAATTTCCTTGGCGGCCGCACGTGCGGGTTTTAAAAAGTCGCGCGGGTCAAAGTGGGATTTGTTCTCATTCATAAACTTGCGCACGGCGGCAGTCATCGCCAAACGGATGTCGGTGTCGATATTGATTTTGCGTACGCCGTGTTTGATGCCCTCTTGAATTTCTTCTACAGGCACGCCGTAGGTTTCTTTCATCTCGCCGCCGTTGGCGCGAATGATCTCCAGCAAATCTTGCGGCACGCTGGAAGAGCCGTGCATCACCAGATGCGTATTCGGAATACGCGCGTTAATCGCTTTAATACGGTCAATCGCCAGAATATCGCCGGTGGGTTTGCGGGTGAATTTGTACGCGCCGTGCGAAGTCCCAATGGCAATCGCCAATGCATCAACGCCAGTTTTTTTCACAAAATCGGCTGCTTCATTCGGGTCAGTCAGGAGTTGCTCGCGCGTCATGGTCGAGTCCGTGCCGTGTCCGTCTTCTTTGTCGCCCTTCATGGTTTCGAGTGAGCCCAAACAGCCCAATTCGCCCTCGACTGACACGCCAATCATGTGCGCCATATCCACCACACGACGGGTGACATCGACGTTGTATTCGTATGACGCAATGGTTTTGCCGTCAGATTGCAATGAGCCGTCCATCATCACGCTGGAAAATCCGAGCCGCATCGCTTGCTGGCAAACCGTCGGGCTTTGGCCGTGATCTTGATGCATTGAGACCGGAATATTCGGATAGGTCTCAACGGCTGCTTCAATCAAGTATTTGAGGAACGTCTCGCCCGCGTATTTGCGCGCGCCAGCCGAGGCCTGCATGATGACCGGCGAATCCGTTTCGGCCGCGGCCTCCATGATCGCTTGCACCTGCTCGAGATTGTTGACGTTAAATGCTGGCAGGCCGTAGCCATTTTCAGCCGCGTGGTCGAGCAATTGGCGCATGGAAACGAGGGCCATAAAATTCTCCAGAGGGGTACAAGATGCCATTATTTTACGTGCTTCCCGCATGGTGCGGGTCGTAAAAGCGCTGCCGCCGTGGTCAGATCGTGCGGACGCTACAGTGCGCAACGCATGATGAGGTCGTCCATCACATACCCCCCGCCAATATCGATCACCTCTTCACCGGCTTGGGCAAAGCCATTGGCGCGATAGAAGTTAGTGGCGCGGTTGTATTTGTTGACGTTAAGCACCACGGCATGCTGGTCAGCTTGACTAGCGGCCTCGCGAACCGTATCGATCAACATGCGCCCAATTCCCTTACCCTGCTGCGTCGGCAGCAGATACAGCTTGTGTATTTTTGCGGTTCCCGCCGTGGGGTAGTTGAGTTGATGGGCGACAAACCCAACCGGCATGGCATCGACTTCAGCCAGATGAATCACGTGCTCACCCGTGCGTACCTGATTGTGCAAACGTTCCGTTGCATAGAGCCAAGCCAACATGTAATCGATTTGCGCGGTGGTGAGGATCTCGCGAAACGTATCTGGCCAGGTGGCGTAGGCAATTTGGCGCACGGACTCAACATCGGCTGAGACGTCTTGCAATGGGCGAATCTCTACAGCCATACGTCAGGCCTTGCGATGTTCGCCAATACGCAAAATTTTCATGGTGTTGGTGCCACCAGATTGACCGATCGGCTCACCCATCGTCAGCACCACCAGGTCGCCACGTTCGACGACTTTGTTGTTCAGCAGCGCTTCCTCAGCTTCGAACATTAACTTCTCGCGGTCGTGGCCTTCGTAGGCCAGTGCGAATGGACGCACGTCACGCATTAACGCGCATTTTGTGTGCGTACCTGGCTCAGGCGTTAGCGCATAGATCGGCACGCCGGAATTCAACCGCGACATCCACAGCGCAGTCGAACCAGACTGCGTCAGCGACGCGATGCACTTCACCTTCAAGTGGTGCGCGGTAAAGAGCGCTGCCATCGCAATCGACTGATCAACACGGGTAAATACGCGGTCGAGGAATTCGCGATCAAGTTTATTTTCAGCACTCTTCTCGGCCTCGGTGCAAATCCGCACCATCGCCTCAACCGTCTCGACCGGGTACAGACCAGACGCCGATTCAGCGGACAACATCACCGCATCGGTGCCATCCAATACTGCATTGGCCACGTCGGACACTTCAGCACGCGTGGGAATGGGTGAGGACACCATCGATTCCATCATCTGGGTGGCGGTGATGGTGAGCTTATTCATCTCTCGCGCCATACGAATCATGCGTTTTTGCAGTGCTGGCACGGCGGCGTCACCCACTTCAACCGCCAGGTCGCCGCGCGCGACCATGATGCCGTCACACGCCTTCATAATATCGACCAGCGCTTCGTTGGTCACTGCTTCGGTACGTTCGATCTTTGCAATCAGCAACGCGTTACCACCCGCCGCGCGCATCAATTCACGCGCCATGTACATATCGGCCCCACTTTTCGGAAATGACACGGCCAAAAAATCTGCCTTCAACATCGAAGCGGTCTTGATGTCGTCCATATCTTTGGAGGTCAAGGGTGGCGCGGTCAGCCCGCCACCTTTGCGATTGATGCCCTTGTTGTTGGACAGGACGCCGCCCTGACGCACTAAACAGTGAATCTCATTGCCGCGCACGACGTCGACTTCAAACACCAACAAGCCGTCGTTGAGCAACAGCATATCGCCCGACTTCACGTCGCGCGGCAGCTCTTTGTAGTCGATACCGACACGTTCCTGATTGCCCAGCTCACAATTAGCATCGAGGATAAACTTATCGCCACTTTTTAGCGTGATCTTGTTATCGACGAATTTGCCCACACGAATTTTTGGCCCCTGCAAGTCAGCCAAAATACCAACCGGACGATTGTGTTTTGCGGCTAACTCCCGAACGAGCGCTGCACGCTTCAAGTGATCTTCGGTAGTCCCGTGAGAAAAATTCATTCGGACGACGTCAACGCCGGCCACAATCAATCGCTCCAGCACCTCTGCGGAAGACGACGCGGGGCCGAGTGTTGCGACAATCTTGGTGGCTCTTGGCATGTTGATCTTTCAAAAAATTTCAAACAAGAAACGAACCGCAGATGAACGCAGATAAACGCGGATAGAATCTAACCTGTTACTGAAGCTTCGGTGTCACTCTCCCACCGAAAACGTTGCTCAAAACCAGACGTTTTACCCGCTTAGCCTTTGGCCGCATCTGCGTTCACCTGCGTCCGTCTGCGTTCATCTGCGTCCATCCGCGTTCATCAAATTGCTGCATTTGCTGCCCGCTGCTGCAAAATTTCAACGGCCGGCAACGGCTTACCTTCGAGAAACGTAAGAAATGCACCGCCGCCAGTCGAGATGTAGCTAATTTTATCGGTGACACCGTACTTCGCAATGGCAGCAAGGGTGTCGCCGCCGCCCGCAATCGAGAATGCACTCGATGCTGCAATAGCCTCAGCGAGCGACTTTGTTCCACCGCCGAATTGATCAAATTCGAAAACGCCGACAGGGCCATTCCAAACGATTGTGCCCGCTTGCTGCATGATTGTGGCAAAGGTGGCGGCTGTCTCTGGCCCAATATCAAAAATCATGTCGTCCGTCGTGACATCAGCAACCAGTTTGGTCACTGCGGGTGCGTCCGCCGAAAACACTTTGCCGCAAACTACATCGGAGGGAATCGGTACCGCTGCGCCGCGTGCGGCCATCATGTCGATGATTTCTTTTGCATTGCTAACCAAGTCCGGCTCAGCGAGCGATTTGCCAATCGGTAGCCCCTGCGCGAGCAAAAACGTATTGGCAATGCCACCGCCGACCACTAACTGATCAACTTTTTCGGCTAACGATTTGAGAATGGTAAGTTTGGTTGAAACCTTTGAGCCGGCAACAATCGCCACCATCGGCCGTTTTGGGTGGGCTAACGCGAGCCCGAGCGCGTCGAGCTCTGCGGCAAGAAGCGGCCCGGCACACGCAAGCTTGGCGTATTTTGCGATGCCGTGTGTGGTGGCCTCCGCTCGGTGCGCGGTGCCAAACGCGTCGTTAACGTAAACATCACACAACGCCGCCATTTTCTGCGCGAGCGCATCGCTGTTCTCTTTCTCGCCTTTGTTGACCCGGCAATTTTCCAGCACCACAACTTGCCCCGCAGCAACGTCAACACCATCTACCCAATTTGCTATCAGCGGTACGTCGCGCTTCATGAGTGTTGCGAGGCGCGCGGCAACAGGCGCGAGCGAATCCTCGGGCTTCATTGCACCTTCGGTCGGCCGACCAAGGTGCGAAGTGACCATCACTGCGGCACCGGCGCCAATTGCCATTTCAATCGCGGGGATGGAAGCGCGAATCCGCGTGTCGTCGGTGATGGCGCCGGCATCATCTTGGGGAACGTTTAGGTCGGCGCGAATAAATACGCGCTTGTTAGCAAGCGCGCCACTTGCGGCGAGTTCAGTAAGGCGATTAAACCTGTTTGCCATTGCTTTTCTTCAAGTGGTTAACGACACTTACGCAGACTTGCGGCGGCATCATCTGCGGCCGCAATCGCTTCTCCCAAGCGTTTGCTGAGCGCGTTCACTTTCGCCTCACCCTCAGCGCTCTTAAACTCTGCAACGGCACTATCCACATCATTCATAGCGGCCGCAATCGCGGCTTTTATCGGGACAGTACAGGCGTTAGTAGGGGCGCCTGAAAGTTCTGCCACCGCGACCCGCATCTGCGCAACTATCTCGGCGGTCTCAGTCGCTTTTTTCCCGGCCAACTTCTGAAACAAGGCATTCCAGCGACCATACGGGTCGTTCAGCGCCGCGATTAAGCGCGCCTTATCAGACTCTTCCGCTTCTGCAGCAGATCGCAGCTCCTGAACGGCATTTTCTGTTTTGAGCCGCTCTGCAATTTGCCGATCTTGTTGCGCGAGGCTCGCCATCGGCACAGGCGTAACAGACGTCCTCTTGTCGTCGCCACAAGAATTTAAAAAAATTAGCATAACAACTAAAGATGCTACCGATACAAATCGCACGAAGCCACGACCATCGCCATGCACACTGCTTGGCGCATTAGTTTGCGTTAAGAATTGTTTCAGTATGCGCAAGGTGAGGTCACTTGGTTTACTTAGTTTACTTCCGCGGCCGACTTAGACGCAGCGGCGAGTTGAACATGCAATTGCTCATCGCCATTGTCTGTTCAACCTCGAGCGCACACTCAACGTTCACTTGGTTCATCCTAGTCTTTGCCGCATGAATATGGCGCATGCATGGCTACTTTGCAGTCATTAACGCGACTGTAGTATCCAGCATGCGGTTGCTAAATCCCCACTCATTGTCGTACCAGCTGGAGACTTTAACGAGATTTCCAGACACTTTTGTCAGTGTTGAGTCAAAAGTGGAGGAGTGGCTATCGTGGTTGAAATCCACCGACACCAGTGGGGCGGTATTGTAGGCAAGGATGCCCTTCATTCCCGGCGACGCCGCGGCGTCTTTCATGATGGCGTTTACTTCATCAGTGGTCGTTTCGCGTTTCGCGACAAACGACAAATCGACCAACGATACGTTGATGGTCGGTACACGGATGGCGTAACCATCCAGCTTGCCGTTTAGCTCTGGCAGCACTAGGCCAACCGCGGCGGCGGCCCCTGTTTTGGTGGGGATCATCGACATCGTGGCAGAGCGCGCACGACGCAAATCTTCGTGCATGACGTCGGTCAATACTTGATCATTGGTATAGGAATGAACAGTGGTCATCAGGCCCGTCACCACACCGAGCTTATCGTTTAGCGGCTTTACCAACGGGGCCAAGCAGTTAGTTGTGCAAGATGCGTTAGAGATGACCGTCATCGCCGACGTCAACACGCCGTGATTCACGCCGTACACCACGGTCGCATCCACATCTTTGCCGCCGGGTGCGGAAATGATGACTTTTTTTGCGCCACCCTTCAGGTGCGCGATCGCTTTTTCCTTGCTGGTAAAAAACCCGGTACATTCGAGCACCACGTCAACACCGAGCTCGCCCCAAGGAATCTGCGCGGGGTCACGCTGCGCGAAGACTTTGATTTTGTCGCCGTTGACGATGAGGTACTCACCCTCGACGGCAACCGTGCCAGGAAATTTCCCGTGCGCGGTATCGTAACGCGTGAGGTGGGCATTCGTTTCGACCGGGCCTAGGTCATTAATCGCGACAATCTGAATGTCGTGTTTGTATTTGCCACCGAGGCCCGATTCGTAATGGGCGCGAAGGATGTTGCGGCCGATACGGCCATAACCGTTAATTGCGACTTTGATCGTCATGATGGCGTTTTCCGAGAGTCTTTGCGGTGTGATGTGGCCCTGTGGTTGCACATTTTAGCGTAAGCCATCCGCAAGAGTAGCGGGCGCGCTTGGCGGAGCGCCCGTCCACGCACCTACCGCGTACCTTCTACCCACTTTCCATGCACTTACCACGCACTTACCGCGTACCTTCTACGCACTTTCCGTGCACTTTCCGTGCACCTGCCGTGCACCTGCCGTGCACCTGCCGTGCACCTTCTACGCACTTTCCATGCACCTTCCACGTAAAATCCTTGAATGAAAAAAATTGTGATCGCTTCCAACAACGCGGGCAAATTGCGCGAATTCGCGGCGCTACTCGCGCCGTTTGCATTTGACGCCATTCCGCAGTCAACGCTTGGCATCGGCGAAGCGGAGGAACCCCACGCCACTTTTGTCGAGAATGCGCTGGCCAAAGCCCGCCACGCTTCGAAGGCCAGCGGTTTACCTGCTCTGGCTGATGATTCTGGTCTGTGCGTGCCTGCACTCGGCGGCGCGCCGGGCGTCTGGTCTGCCCGGTATGCCAACCGCGATGCAGGTGAGCCTAAAAGTGATACGCGCAACAACGAAAAACTCGTTCAAGAAATGGCCGGCAAAAACGACAAGCGCGCTTTTTACTATTGCTCGCTGGTGTTGGTGATGCATGCCGACGATCCGCATCCACTCATTGCCGATGGTGAGTGTTGGGGCGAAATAGTCGCCCCACCGC
>JACMOJ010000314.1 GCA_014378085.1 Burkholderiales bacterium
CGCGAGGTCGTGCATGTTCAATGCCACGACACACGGCAGACCGAGGCGCTTGACCGCTAACACCAGCCGCAAATTGCGGCGCAGATTGGTGGCATCGACCACACACACCACCAAGTTAGGTGCCCGTTCACCTTTGGCGCGGCCATACAGCACATCAGTGGTGACACGCTCATCCGGTGAGCGTGGATGAAGGCTGTAGGTGCCCGGTAGGTCTATGATGCGAAGCTCCGTGCCATCAGCGCGGACATAACGGCCTTCCTTACGCTCGACGGTCACGCCCGCGTAGTTCGCTACCTTTTGGCGGCTACCAGTGAGCAAATTGAAGAGCGCGGTCTTGCCACAATTCGGGTTTCCGACCAGCGCGATCAGTGTGCCCGGCTTGTGGAAGTGAATTGGCTGACTCTGGGACGTTGTGCGGTTACGCATGGCTGCCGATTGATTGCGGGCTTGCCTCGCGGATGACTAGCAGCGGGGTGATGAGTGATGAGGTGACAAGTTGCGGGGTGACGAGCACACATGCCGCTTCGGCCCGTCGCAACGCAAAGGTGGAATTTCCCACTCGCACCACCAACGGGTCACCGCCAAACATGCCGCGCGCCATGACGGAGACGCTTTCGCCAGGAAGAAACCCAATTTCGGCCAGTAGCTGTGCAAACTCGGGAGCGTCCGGCGGTGCTTCCACCCGCGCAACGGTGTGCAAACTGTGCAACGTCGTCTCAGCTAGGCGGGTGGGCGTCACGGCTTGCGTATTTGCATCCATTCCCGCAGTTTAAATGATATTGATTCTCATTTACGCAAAAATCTTTGCGCGCGCAAAAATGACTTGTCAATAAACACGGTTGGTTTCAGGCATTTATGCTTGGAAAGCCCCGCTATTCCTAGCTTTGTAACGAATATTGAGGTTGTCGTCAGCTTTGCTGAGCGTTGAAAACTTGTGCTTGTCATCGAGATTGAAGCGCCTGAAGTTGATGCGCACGACGTTGATGCGTGGCTTGGCTAACGGGTTGGCGAGTATTTTTTTCAGGATACGGCAGGGGGCGGATGGGATAGGCCGGCTAGTGCATCACGCAACAGTGCAGCGTCGGCTTGGTCTTTGGGGCGGGTGCTTTGTTGTTTGGTTTTGAGCAACCCCTGAAGATTGAGTACCGGAATTGTCTCGCCATCAAGAATTAGTTGCTCGGTGTGCTGCGTGAGTTCCGCGAACGAAATCCCTGCGACGCTTGGCATGATGTCGACGGTGAATTCGTCATTGATGCGAATCGCGTGAAGCAGATCGCCTGAGAATGGATCGTCTTCCCCAGTCAGTTCGCGGGCTACGCCATCAGGCAACTCTGCCAACGCGGCAATCCATCGTTGGTTGTTATCCGCGTCAGTGGCAACAGCGATGTCGATGTCGGTGGTCATTCGCACGAGACCGTGGGCGGCCAATGCGTAGCCACCAACAAGAATGTAACGTGTGCCGCGACGATTGAGCTTTCGCGCGAGGTCAAGTACATCTTCCCATAGCGCTGGTCGAGTGAAGCTTGGTTCGTTCATCGCTTTGCACCCGCCCGGATGGCATCGGCCTGCCAACGCTCCCAATCAATCGTCGCCTCTTGCAAGCTGACGTAGCGAAAGATGCCCTTCGGCACACGTGTTTCTGCGGGGGCCATGCGGGCTACCCAGTCGCGCTCGGCGGCAGTTGGTGTGCGCAGAATGCCTAGTTGCGGTTGTTGGCGATAGCCAATCACTCTGGAGAATTCGCTCATTTTGACGTCTCAAAAAGGTTGCTCGCCGCATTGCACGCGACGGTGATGTCGATGTGTATGTGTATGTCGATGTTTAAAACGATACCTACCATTCGTAGCCTTGGCGAGTTCGCGCGCCTTTCATCGCGAGCACGGTGGCGACAATGCCTGCAGTTCAGCATCGGCTACGATATTTCAAATTTCGGCCATCTGAAACGCGATCAAGGTGAGATGTGCACGCACGCCACTACGCTCGAATATAGCGTCTTTCTCTTGGCTGGAGCCAGCGTGAACAACTTCGTTGTGTGGACTCCCTCGACGTCATCGTTAGCGTGAGCGTGATCGTGAGCGTGATCGTGAGCGTGATCGTGAGCGTGAGCGTGCGAGAATGTTGTCTTGCTTTTAACGAAGAATTGTTCACGTCATCAATGTCCTTGCCCGCCAAATCTATCTGGGTTAACCGCCCCACGCTTGAACAACTTAACCGCCCCGCACTCACGCTAGTCTCGCATCTTGGGATTTTGTTCACCGATATTGGCGACGATTACCTGAGAGCAACCATGCCGGTGGACCATCGCACGCATCAACCAATGGGGATTTTGCACGGCGGTGCATCGCTGGCGCTGGCTGAAACGATGGGCAGCGTAGGGGCGTATTTGTGCGTTGACATGAAAAAATACAACGTGGTCGGCTTGGAAATCAACGCCAACCACATCCGTAGCGTTTCTGACGGCTTGGTTACCGGTACGGCCAAGCCAATTCATGTGGGTCGCTCGACCCAGCTTTGGGAAATTCGCATTACCGATGAGGCCGGTAAACTGACGTGCATTTCACGTATTACGATCGCCGTGTTGGAAAAGACTGCCGCCGGAACAGCGACGCCAACCGCGTAATCTCGCGCATCCACTTTCATCAAGCATCACGCGCGCACGGCCACGATTGTGCCACCCCCGCGCCAGCCGAGCCATTCATCATGTTGAACCGTCTCCTGAATCCCTATCGCGCGTTTTTGTCGTTGCCAGATGTGCCGCGCACATTAGTCATCACGTTTTTGTCGCGTATGCCGGTCGGCATGCTCGGTTTCGCGATGGTGATGTTTCTGCGTGAGTCATTGGGTAATTTCAAGCTGGCGGGCTCGGTGATTGGTGTGTATTTTTTTTCCATGGCGGTTTCCTCGCCCATCAAGGGCCGCATTATCGACCGGATAGGGCCGCGCCTACCGCTACGGATTTGCGGCGTAATGGATCCGCTGTGTTTTGCCTTATTGATCGCGGCCGTCTGGTTCGCGTTACCGATCAGTTACGTGCTTGTCAGCGTTGTGCTGATGGGCGTCTTTACAACCCCCATTGCCACCCTCACCCGCGCCATTTGGCGACACCGATTTGAGGCTGATGATGATCGACGTATGGCGTTTGCCGTTGACTCTGTTCTCATGGAAATCAATTTCACCATGGGGCCGGCAGTGGTCGGTTTAGTGCTGGCGTTCTCAACGCCAAAGGCCGCCATTCTCGTAGCGTGGGTAGCCGCAACCTTCTCGATTCTGATCTTTATGCAGAACCCCGCATTGAAGTATTGGAAACAAGAGCCGCCGAGCGATCGCCATTTGCTCGGGCCGTTGACGGAAGGCCGACTAATTTTGCTATTCGCTATTCTGTTCTGCCTTGCCATGGCATGCGGCATGTTGGAGGTTGGTTATCCTGCCTACACCACATCGCTCGCGATGCCCGCATTTGCTGGCGTGTTGCTGGCGGTCAACTCCTTCGGTAGCGCCATTGGCGGCGCGCTGTTCGGTGCCAGCAAGCTGGCGCTATCGATGGAAAAACAGTTTGCGATCTTGCTCGCCGTATTTGGTGCGTTGATGTGCCTGCATCTGGCGGTAGAGGCGCGCGAATCACGTTATCTGTTTGCGCTGATGGCGTTCATTGCCGGCTGCGCAATTTCACCCGCCTTCGCATTGCAGGCATTATTAATTTCGCGAATCGCTCCCGCAAAATATGCCACTGAAGCGTTCACGTGGTCCGGCACGTTCATCGTTACCGGGCTCGGCGCTGGCATGGCCATCGGTGGCGCGTTATCCGAAATCTACTTCGTCAAAGCGCCGTTTGTGGCGGGAAGTGCGGTGCTAATGGTTGCGGCGGCGATGGCACTTTTTTTGACTGCTAAACCGAATTCAGACCGCTAACGCAAACGCTACTGCACACCCTCGTCGAGGAATATCCCGGGGGGCAACCCAACCGTCTCGATGCCCTCTTCACGCAGGGCTTGGGATTCTTCAGCCGAAATGCGACCGCGAATATTGCGCTGACTCTGCTCGCCGTAGTGCATCTTGCGCGCAGTCTCAGCGAAATCGCTTCCCACATTTTCGGTATTGGTTAACACGAACTGTTTGAACTGCTTCAGCATGTGCGCTTGCAGGTTGGGGATGGTCGCGGCACCAATCACATCGTGTGACCCGGTCGCCAATTCGTTTGTTTGGCTCGCCGTAACTTGGCCGGTTGCAGCTTCTGCCGCAGCATTGCTCGGGCCAACGTTAATGCGCGGTGCGGAAAGGTGCTTGGCGATTTCCTTACCACCACAAATCGGACACTCGATTAATGATTGTGCCGACTGGCGCTCATAGTCTTCCGACGAACGAAACCATCCATCAAAGTGGTGATGCTGCGCACAAGAGAGGTTAAAAACGATCATGTCGAATAGTAAATAGAGGTGTGGATGATTTGGGATGATTCGGGATGTGTTGTGGTTGTTGTGCAGTGCTGTTGCCGTGAAGCGTGCTGCAGTGGTTACTGTTGTAGTGGGCTGCCGTGCCGTCTGTTGCCTCGCATTGCCCCCTGAACCCTACACCCTGCCCCTGCTGCAACCTATCGCAAACGCGTAACCGCACAACGCGGCGCGGGTGGAAGCAGAGGACGTGACGCGCGATGATTTCAGCCTTTTGAGGCAATAATCTTTGGCGCGAAGGTATCACCGTATTGCTGCCTAAGCACATTCTTTTGTACTTTTCCCATGGCATTGCGCGGCAGCTCCGGCACCATAAACACACGTTTGGGAACTTTGAAATTCGCAAGTTGCTTCTTCAATATCGAGATGATGGCGTTTTCTTCAAGAGCGGCATCGGCTTTTTTGACCACAACCGCCGCCACCACCTCGCCAAAATCCGGATGTGGTATGCCTATCACCGCACTTTCGGCGACGCCGTCGAGGGTATCGAGCAGCAACTCAATTTCTTTCGGATAAACGTTGTAGCCGCCGCAGATCACCAGATCTTTCGAACGCCCCACGATGGAAAGGTAGCCGTCGGCGCTGAACATGCCCATGTCGCCGGTCTTGAAGTAGCCATCTGCGGTGAACTCTTCTGCCGTCTTTTCCGGCATCTGCCAATAACCGGCGAGCACATTTGGCCCCTGCAACTGAATATGGCCGATTTCGCCGGGCTTGGCGACGCCGCCATCGTCGAGTGCGACGCGCACATCAATCCCGGGTAGCGCAAAGCCCACCGTACCGCCGCGCCGCTCGGCATGCAACGGGTTAGACGTAATCATGCCGGTTTCGGTCATGCCGTAACGCTCAAGGATGGTGTGGCCGGTCCGCTGCCGAAACTCCGCAAACGTTTCGGCCAGTAGCGGTGCCGAGCCTGACACAAACAAACGCATGTGTTCGCAGCATTCGGCGTCAAACGTCGGCTCGGCGAGCAACCGCGTGTAGTAGGTCGGCACACCCATGAATACGGTTGCGTGTTTGAACGCAGCGATTGCGGCGGTTGCCTCAAAACGCGTATGGAAGATCATCGCGCCGCCGTTGAGCAAGATGGTATTTAAGGCCACAAACAAGCCGTGCACATGAAATAACGGCAGGCAGTGCAACAACACATCGGTGTCGGCAAATCCCCAAGCGCGATGTAGGGTGAGTGCATTTGACGAGAGATTTTTGTGTGTCAACATCGCGCCTTTGCTGCGTCCCGTGGTGCCTGACGTGTACAAAATGCAGGCTAAGTCGGCGTCGTCGCGATGTGTAAACCCGTTCATTGGCGGGCAGTTTCGAGAATTTTTGTCCCAATCTACCCGTGTTTCCTCGATGTTTGCACTTGTGCTACGCGGCGCGGATGGCATCGTGAAGCGGTGGGTAAGCCCAAGCGCCGCACAAATCGGCATTACCCACGCCGTATCCTTTGGCGAATGTACAAAAACGGTTGGTGTGGCATCGCCCAGGAAATAGGCGATTTCACTTTCTCGATACGCCGTGTTGAGCGGCAGGTACACCGCGCCCGCGCGCAGACACGCCAGATAAAGCATCACCGCTTCGACCGACTTCTCGACTTGTACCGCCACCCGATCCCCGGGCAACACACCCAACGACTGAATAAAAGCGGCGTAACGGCCAGTCATATCGTCAAGTTCGCCAATCGTCACCGTTCTCCCGTCCTCAGTTTTGAGAATTGTCTTCGACAAGTTGGTGGAAAACCGAGCTTGAAACAACGCGTAAAGATTCATGGGATTAACAGACTTGTTCGTTTCAATCAGCCGACGACAGCGCCTGTTTGCGTTGCATCGTCATCGCGTATGCCGAGATGAATGCCGCATCGAGCGATAGCGCCGGCGGCGACGTGGAATACCCGGTGACTGCACTGACGGCAGCGGCAGCAAGTTCCTGCTCAATACGCGCCACAACAGCTTGCACCATCCCCGCACCGTCACACCGCAGCAAAATGCCGAAGGAGTGGTCACCCAAGCGCGCCACCGCGTCTTGCCCGCGCATCGACACCGTCAGTGCTGATGCGGCCCGGTGTAACAACGCGCCGGCATCGGAAACGCCGCCGCCCGCTGCGGGCGACCCAATATCAACAACGATAACGCCCTGCATTTCCTTGCCCCACCCCACGCGAGTCTGGCGCATCAGCTCATCCCAGCCACGCCGATTAAGGAGCCCTGTTAAATCATCACGATGGGTCGCGTCCGACCATTTCCTGGCCAGCATTCGCTGGCTCGCAACGTGTGCTTCCATTGTGATCAGTCGGCTGAGCAACGTTGCGGTTTGTCGAACTAACGCTTCACCGGAACGGATGCCGGCCACATCAGGTTCGGGGTCAATCCCACACAATGACCCAATCAGTTGGTTGCTATCGTCGAGCAAAGGAACACCGATGTAGGCTTTGATGGTGTGATCTGACTTAATCTCCGCCGCAGCCGCCGCAGCCGCGACACCGCCTTCGTCGACAAACGAACTGGCACCGGGGTGCTGCTGGTGCTGCTGGTGCTGCCGCTGGTGCTGCTGATTCTGCTGATTCTGCTGATTCTGCTGATTCTGGTGGTGCTGACTTGCAATCAACTGCGCGCAGAATTGGCCTTGCCAAGTTGTCACTTGCGCATCAGAAAGATTGCAACCCATGTTATGCACAAACATGCGTCGCCATTGGTCGCCCTCGATCGCCGTCACAATCCATAACTTCAGCGGTATACGTGCGTGCAGAGATACTAGCAGCGTACGTATCGCGTCGGCGGTCCCACTCGAAACATCCTCAGGTCTCAACATTAAGACAAATTCTCCAGTTGCTCGGTTTATCTTTTGGCTTTTATTTTGGCTTCTATTTTGGCTTTATCCTTTAGCGTCATTTTTTGGCGGTAAGCAAGTCGATATCTAAAAGACACGACAACATTTACACCAAACCAATCTTTAGCTCGCGTTCTGCCACACCCGCCGCGGCGTAGTCGGCAAAACTCCAGCTCGAACCCGAATTGTCTCCCAAAATCGCGGCGATTGCCTTTCCGGGAAGAAGCTGAATTTCGCCGCCATAGATCACGTTCAGTTCGTCGGACATCGCCGCTAGCGCGACATAAATGCCACCGCCCAACTTGCCCATCACAACGGTTTGCACCCGCCAACCTGCGGCGCGCAGTTGGCACAACACCCGCGAAAAATTTGCAAGGTAGCTTGATAACATCACCTTCTCATCATCGAGCGCGGCGGAGTGTGCCTCACAATCAAACAGCAAATCGAGCTGCGTTGGGCGACCCGAAGCCAGCATTGCGTTTAAGTCCGAGGTCATCTGACAAATGCGCGCCGCCGTCATGGGGCACTTGTCGATGCTGCCCAACAAATGTGTAGGTTCATTTCCCACCTTCCCGAGTGCGGTGCCTCTCACAACGCCGCTAGTTTCATCGAGCCGGTAGCCTCGGGGATAGAGCAAATTTAAGTCTTTGCGTTCGATGCGCTCAACCACTGCGCTGCGCACTTTCGCAATCGGCAACCGAGACAACAGCTGCGCGTGCACCGCAAGCGGCGTCAGCATCTGCGGCAGCGCCACTGTCCCACCAAAGCGCTGATTTGCGGCATCCTGCTTTATTCGTCCCTCGGTGCCGATGGTCACCTCTGCAATGGCGCGAAATGCCTCGTCAATAGCTGATGCGCCCGCGCCAGCCGCCAAGATGGAAGGTCCCGACATTGCGAGCCTGGTGCCCGGCTGAAAGTAGCGAATGCCACACAGTGCGGCCAACATGCTGGCACCACCGAAGCAATTTGCGCCCAGCACGGCAACTAACTTGACACCAGACAAACTCGCGGTAACCGCCGCCGAAAACATGCGGCGAAACGCGCCCAGTGCAGGCAACCCTTCCGACACTCGGGCGCCGGCTGAGTCGATAAACAACACCAATGGCGCACGCTGTGCAGCAACGACTTTGAACAGGCTGGCTAGCTTGTCGCATTCCGCTTTGCCAATCGCGCCGGACGCCAGCCGATTCTCGATGATGGCAACATGAACCGGCACACCGTCAACGACACCGCGTCCGATGCGAAGATTTCCTACCGCCTCACCTTGCGGCACAAACGCGACAACTTCGGTAAATTTGGCCAGCATGCGTCCCAAAATGTGTCGGGAAACCCCATGATAACCCTTCACGTCGGCAGTCCAGTAGAACCAACCGCTAGGCGGTGTGCGAAAAACCCGTGACCGCAAGGGGTACGCTAAGCTACACTCCTTGATTGTTGTTAAATCAATTTCGCCATGTCCACAACATCTATTAATATGAATACCTCAAACCCCGTGCTCGCCACTTGGGATACGCCGCACGGCATTCCCCCATTCGCCGCGATTAAGGCTGAACACTTTGAGCCTGCCTTTGCGCGCGCACTTGCCGATCACCGGGCCGAACTTGCCGCTATTAGCATTAACCTAGCGCCGCCCGACTTCGACAATACGGTTGCCGCATTTGATAGAAGTGGGCATCTGCTTAAGCGCGTTGAACTGCTGTTTTCTAACCTCACCGCGTCGGAAACTTCGCCCGCGCTACAGGATGCCGAACGAAACATGGCGGCCCCACTGGCCGCACATGACAACGCGATTTATACCGATGGACAGCTATTTGCCCGCGTCGACACGCTCTATCAGCAGCGCGATGGGCTCGGACTGGACGCCGAACAGCTGCGCCTGTTGGAACGCATTCACCTCGACTTTGTCCGCGCTGGCGCCAAGTTCGACGATGAAGCGAAGCACCGTTACGGCGCTGTGATGGAGCAGCTCGCCACGTTAAACACACGTTTTAGTCAGAACACGCTGGCGGACGAGAGTGGCTTCCAATTAATACTAAAGACGGCAGACGATTTAGCTGGCTTGCCGCCGTTTGTATTAGCGGCGTCAAAACAAGCGGCCTTCGAGCGCGGCTTCCACAACGCGCACCTCATCACCCTGTCGCGCTCGCACA
>JACMOJ010000315.1 GCA_014378085.1 Burkholderiales bacterium
GAAGATGCACTCGGCGTGAATACCGAGCTATCGTATAAAAACATCCCCTTCTTCTGGACCACGCAAGGCTGGGGCATGTTGATTCACTCTACCGGCACGGTCCGCCACGGCGTGGGATATCCGCAGTGGTCACATCGCAGCTACGTGGCCGAAGTCGACGATGACACACTCGACCTGTTTTTTTTCACCGGCACACCGGCCGCCATCATCGCGCAGTACGCCAACCTCACCGGGCACCCGGCACCCGCACCGCTATGGAGTTACGGTATGTGGCTGTCGCGCGCCTATTACCGCACCCCGCAAGAAGCGATCGACGCTGCTGCCGAGGTTCGCCGCCAACAGGTGCCGTGTGACGTCATTACCCTCGATGGTCGTGCCGCATGGGAGGTGAAAACCCGGTTCTGTTTTGAGTGGGATCCCAGCCGCTTTACGGGGGAGTACGCGGCAAAGAAAACCCTCGCCACGCTGAAGAGTTACGACTTAAAAGTCTGTGCGTGGGAGTACCCCTATGTTTCCATCCACAACCCGCTGTTTCAAGAGCTGGCCGACAAAGGCTGGCTCCTCACCGATGCCGACGGCAAGGCGGCGGTGTTTGATTGGGTGAAAGATGCGACCGACAATCCATTCGGCTCCGTACTGACGCCGCTGCCGCCATCGGGCATTCTTGATTTCACGCATCCCGAGGCAAGTCGCTACTGGGCTGACCGCCACAACGCGCTGTTCGACGACGGGGTCGACGTGATGAAGACGGACTTCGGCGAACAGGTTGAGCCGGAGATGGTTGCGTCCAATGGCGACACCGGACGACATCTCCACAACGTCTATCCACTGCTCTACAACCGCGCGGTTTACGAGGCCACCCAGCGTTACAACGACACACACGGACGCGGTGCGGCAATGGTGTGGGGGCGGGATGGTTTCATTGGCTCGCAGCGATACCCCATGCAGTGGGGCGGCGACCCGCAGACCGATTGGGAGGCGATGGCCGCCAGCATTCGCGCAGGGCTTGGCTACGGTATGAGTGGTGTGCCGTTTTACGCCACTGACGTTGGCGGCTTCTATGGGGCGCAACAGCCGGATGCAGAGCTCTATTTGCGTTGGACCGCCAACGCCATTTTCTCATCGCACTTTCGTTATCACGGCATCGGTGAACGCGAGCCGTGGGCATTTGGTAATGGCACGTTAGAGATTGCCAAGCAACTCCTCGCATTCCGCTACCGTTTGATTCCCTATATCGTTGGTTGTGCCGCACAGGCCGCAGCCACCGGGATGCCGCTGATGCGGGCGATGCCGCTGGCCTTCCCCGAAGACCGGCTTGCACGTTCCTTCGAGCTGCAGTACCTATTTGGCGACGCGTTGTTGTTTGCACCGATCATCGCTGCGGGCGGCGAAACGCAGGTCTATTTTCCCGCCGGTGAGAACTGGGTCGAGGTTGACTCCGGGGAGTGGTTTGCAGGTGGCACGATGAAGTCCGTGTCGCGACCACTCGGCGGTTTTGCGCTGTTCGGGCGCGAAGGGCGTGTGTTGTGTTTAGGCCGCGCCGTTCAACATACCGGCGAAATTGATCTCGCTTCACCGGTCGAATCCGCATGGGTGTTTGGCAAGGCTACCGTCGCCCCATGCGTGATGCACAACGCCGTGACACTTGCCAGCAACGGCACGCTAGTTGGCATCGCGAACGAGCATATCCGCGTGTTTCCAAAATGAACGCCCCCCGCGCCATCACGCTGATCTCCGGTGATTGCCAACTGGATGTTCAGCCACACATCGGCGGGTCCATTTCGCGTTTGACTTGGAAAGACATTGATATTCTGCGCAGGACACCGGATTCCGCGGTGGCGTCGTCCACCGTGCGGCAGATGAGTTGTTATCCGCTGGTGCCTTACTCCAACCGTATCGGCAACGGGGTATTGATGGTTCGCGACAAAACTTATCAGTTGCGGCCCAATTTCCCCAACGAGCCGCATGCCATTCACGGCGTCGGCTGGCAGCGGGTGTGGGAGCAGGTCGGGGAGCAGGTCGGGCAGCGCGGCGGGCAAGTTAAGCGCGAAGACAAACAGCTTGTGGTGCTGACCTACAAACACGCGCCCGATGCCGATTGGCCGTTTGCCTTTGAAGCGGAACAAACAATCTCGCTCGCCAATAACGCTCTGACCTTGGCGATTCGCACCACCAATCTGGATGCGCAGCCGATGCCGGTCGGTCTTGGCTTTCATCCATTTTTCCCGATCGACAAAACCACCACGCTGCAATCCGCTTGGAGCGGTGTTTGGGAAATGGGGGAAGACAAACTGCCCACCAAACTTATTCCAATACCGGCTGATGCAAACTTCACCAAGGCGCGCGGTGTTTTTGACTGGAAGATCGACAATTGTTTTGTCGGCTGGTCGCGTCGGGCGGTACTCAACTATGCAACGCATCAAACAACATTGTCTGCCAGCAGCGCATGCAGCAACATCGTTTGTTTTGCGCCTAATGACGGCCGCAACTTCTTGGCACTGGAGCCGGTATCGAATATCAACAACGCGTTTGCGCTAGCGGCAAAGGGTGTGGCCAACACCGGCACGCGGCTGATCGGGCGCGGCGACAGTTTTGACATCAGCATGACCATCGCCGTGATTTCTGTATGAGGCCAACCCTGCAGGCTGCGCTGGTGTTTGATAGTCGCGCACACTTAGGCGAATGTCCGTTGTGGCATCCGCTTGAACATGCTTTGTATTGGGTGGACATCAGCGGCAAAACCATTAACCGCTTTGATCCGCGTACAAAAAATAATCAGTCTTGGCCAACACCGACCGAGCCCGGCTGTATCGCGTTGAGAAAAGCTGGTGGATTGGTCGCGGCGTGTCGTGACGGCTTTTACCGGTTTGAGACCGGTACCGGCATTGGCGAAAAAATTGCCGATGCGCCTTATGACATGCGCAACACGCGATTTAATGACGGCAAGTGTGATGAGATGGGTCGTTTTTGGGCGGGCGCTATGTACGAGCCACGAACCGAGGCGATTGCCGGCATGTATGTGTTGGCAAAAGGTCACGTACGGAAAGGCTGGGGGCCTGAAAGCGGGTTGGGCGTCAAAGTGAGCAATGGTCTGGCCTTCGACGGTACGCGCGGCGTGGTGTACCAATCCGACACACCAAACCACGTTACCTACCGATTTCCATTTGATGCTGTGAAAGGGACAGTCGGCGCACGCCAGACTTTTTTTATTTGCGACGCCGACAAAACCAAACCTGACTATGCCGGTCGCCCGGATGGGGCCGCGATCGACCTCGACGGCAACTATTGGAGCGCGCAGTACGAGGGTGGTCGTGTTAACTGTTATTCGCCGGAGGGTGAGCTCTGCCAGACCATCATGGTCGCCGCAAAACGCACCACCATGATTGCCTTTGGCGGCGCGGACTACAAAACCTTGTACATCACCACCGCGCGGGAGGGTGCTACGGCCGAAGAGCTGGCTTTATACCCAAATTCCGGCGGTCTTTTTGCCGTACAACTCGGCCTCGGCCATACTGGTGATAGTGGCGATAGTGGCGGTAGGCCCGAGCCGTATTACATTGATTAAGATAGCCAAGATGACGCCACGAGCCAACACCGCAAGTTTCCCCAGTCTGCGCGATCGCGTTGTGTTTATCTCCGGCGGTGGCTCCGGCATTGGCGCTGCGCTCGTCGAACACTTTGTGGCGCAACATTCAAAGGTGGCGTTCAGCGACATCGATGAAGCTGCCGGCGAAGCGTTAGTCGCAAAGCTTGCCGACGCGACACATTGCCCGCAGTTCGTCGTGAGTGACGTTCGCGACATCGCCGCCTACCAAGTCGCGTTGAAAAGCATGATTGCAGCGCTTGGGCCGATCACGGTCCTCATCAATAATGCCGGAAACGACCAGCGGCATTCGCTCGAAGAACTGACACCCGACTATTGGGACAACTGCCTTGCGGTTAATCTCAAACACCATGTGTTTGCGATTCAGGCGGTCGCACCTAGCATGGCCGCCGCGGGAGGCGGCTCCATCATTAACCTGGGATCGGTATCGTGGATGCGCGGCCGACCAAACCTGATTGGTTACACATCTTCTAAAGCCGCAATTTCCGGGCTCTCGCGCACACTCGCCCGCGAGCTCGGCGATAAAAATATTCGGGTGAATGCATTGGTGCCCGGCGCGATTGTCACTGATCGCCAGCAGGCGCTGTGGCGTGATCCAGATTCCGATCGCCAGTTTCTAGACTTCCAGTGTTTGAAGTACCGCTTGGACGCAAGTCACGTTGCCCGCACAGCGCTGTTCCTCGCCTCCGATGACGCCGACGGCATCACGGGACAAAACATCATTGTTGATGCGGGTTTAGCACAGGTATCCGTGGCGGGTTAGCCGAAATTTTAGGCGGCAGCGCGGCGACTCAACTAGATTTTGAGAGGTCGCTAAAGTACTCGTAGTCGGCCGTATTCACCAACGACCGACGGTACTCCACCGGCGCATTGTCAAAGCTCATCGCCGCCCGACGAATCTCCAAAACGGGGGCGTTCTCTTGCAGCTCCAGCAGCGCCGCCGCCTCAGTGGTGGCCAGCGTCGCGCGCAACCGCTCGGCGGTGCGCACCACCGTAACGCCAAACTCCGTCTGATAGAGGTGATAAATCGTATTCGGCCGATTCTGAAACTGCGTCTGTGTGAGCGTCGGCAGTAATGCTTTGGCCACCGTAATCGTATCGAAGATGATCGGCCTACCGGAAATCTCCAGCAGATTCCGGATGCGGAACACCGGCGCACCCACGGCGATGGCAAGCTGGGCCGCTTCGTCAGTGTCCGCTTTGGCAGTGCGGAAACTCAACAGCCGCACCTCCGGCTGCTGCTTTTCCCCATCGCGGCGCAGGATGTGGAAAAAGTGGAACATCAGCCGTTCGCGGTTGTGCGCCGAAACGAACGTGCCGCGCCCTTGCTGACGAATCAAGATGTTCTCTGCCACCAGTTCGTCTACAGCCTTCCGCACGGTACCCACGGCCACTCGAAAACGCTCCGCCAGCGCCCATTCGGCCGGAATTACTTGCCCAGGCTGCCAATCCCCCGAACTTACCGCCTCGGTCATCAGGCGCTTCACTTCTTTGTAAAGCGGGACATCCAGCACCGCCCCGCGGGCCAGCTGCGGGTGCAGGCTGGACTTGCCGGTCGCAGCGGGCTTCACACGTTTGGTGATCTCGCGTCGGGCGGGTTGGCGGGCCGGAGGTTTCGCGGCGGGTTGGCGGGCAGGCATAGACATATCATAGCCGAATCACAGAATTCCACCAACTCATATAGATGACCTAATTGACTTTGCACTCGGTGCCAGCTTACACTAACGATCTTTGTTTTTGCGCGTCTGTTTGTCTGTGTGCGCGTTCATAGGAGCTAGAAAATGATCCATTTTGTATTACACGAAGCAAAAGACACCGTTGCCGTTGCCGTTGTCGAGGGCATTAAGGCGGGTACAGAACTCACCGCTTGGATCATGGATGACGACAAGCAAATTTCCGTCCGTGCGCTGCAGGACATTCCGATCGGCCACAAGATTGCGCTGAAGGACATGGCGGTTGGCGAAACGATCTATAAGTACGGAACCGACATTGGCAAGGTCGTCGCGCCGATCAAGGCAGGTGAGCATGCGCATGTGCACAACATCAAAACCAAACGTTGGTGAACTGAGATGAACCCGCTATGAGCCCGCTATGAGCCCGCCATGAACCCGCCATGAACCCGCTGTCGGCGCCGGTGACTTTCTCAAACTTAAATTCTTAGATTCAGGAACCCACATGTCAGTCATTTCAAATGCCACCACCTTCTGGGGTTATCGTCGTAAAAACGGTCGCGTTGGCGTCCGCAATCACGTCATCGTTCTGCCGGTCGATGACCTTTCGAATGCCGCTGCCGAGGCGGTTGCGCACAACATCAAGGGCACGCTCGCCATTCCGCATCCATATGGTCGCCTGCAATTTGGCGCTGACCTCGCCTTACACTTCCGGACGCTGATCGGGACAGGTTGCAATCCAAACGTCGCCGCAGTAATTGTCATTGGTATTGAAGACGGCTGGACTAAACGTGTCGTGGACGGCATCGCCGTGTCCGGCAAGCCGGTGGTGGGTTTTGGTATCGAGGGACACGGCGATCATGAAACCATCATGCGCGCTTCCAAAGCGGCGCGCGAGTTTTTGCAGGATGCATCCGAGATTCACCGCGAAGAGTGCAAGATCAGCGAACTGTGGGTCTCAACCAAATGCGGCGAATCCGACACCACTTCCGGCTGCGGCGCCAACCCCACCGTGGGCAATGCATTCGATAAACTTTATGAAGTCGGCTCAACACTTGTATTCGGTGAGACAAGCGAAATCACCGGTGGCGAAAAAGTGGTTGCGGCGCGTTGCCGCACGCCGAAAATTGCCGAAGACTTCATGGCCATGTTCAATCGTTATCAGGACATGATCAACCGCCACAAGACTGATGATCTTTCTGAATCACAACCAACCAAAGGCAACATCGCGGGTGGCCTGACCACCATCGAAGAAAAAGCGATGGGCAACATTCAAAAAATTGGCAAGAAGTGTTTAGTGGATGGTGTGCTCGACAAAGCCGAAATGCCCACCAGCCCCGGACTTTGGTTTATGGATTCTTCGTCTGCCGCCGCTGAGATGGTCACGCTGTGTGCCGCTTCGGGCTTTGCGGTGCACTTCTTCCCGACCGGACAAGGTAACGTCATCGGCAACCCAATCCTGCCCGTCATCAAAATTTGTGCAAACCCGCGTACGGTTCGCACGATGAGTGAACACATCGACGTCGATTCGACCGGGTTGTTGCAACGTGAAATGGTGCTCGACGAAGTAGGTGACAAGTTGCTTGAAATGATGCTGCGGACGGCTAACGGGCGTCTCACGGCGGCCGAAGCGTTGGGACATCGGGAGTTTGTTCTCACTCGTCTCTACGAGAGTGCTTAAAGACTGGTGAAATTCTGCTGCGCTAGTGGATGCGGTGTTGGGCGCTGTTGGAACGGTGCTCGAAATCCTCATGTATCAGCACATACGTCCCGGTATTCTCGCGCCGTTCCGCTTCGCCTAACCTAGCCTAGCCTAGCCTAACCCAGCCTTCCCTCGCCACGAATTTTCCTCAGTCGTTTCCTAGCTTGCGAGATGCAATGAACATCATCATTACCGAATTCATGGATGTGCCCGCAGTTCAATCACTCAAGGCGCAGTTCAACACCACCTACGACGCGACATTAGTAGATCGCCACGCCGAAATGCTGGCGTCGCTGTCGGACTGCGACGCGTTAATCGTCCGCAATCGCACGCAAGTGAATGCAGAGCTTCTCGCTGCCGCACCGGCGCTCAAAGTCGTCGGCCGGTTAGGCGTCGGGCTCGACAACATCGATGTTGCGGCTTGTAAAGCGCGCGGTGTCGAAGTCATCCCCGCGACGGGTGCCAATGCATTGGCGGTCGCAGAATACGTCATCGGTACCGCGATGATGTTGTTGCGCGGCACGTACTTCTCGTCCGCCGCAGTGGCCGATGGCAGTTGGCCGCGCGTACCACTTTCGAATGGGCGCGAAACCGCCGGCAAAACCATGGGCATCGTTGGCTTTGGTGGCATTGGCCAGTTGACAGCACGTTTGGCGCGCGGCCTTGGCATGCACACCATTGCCTATGATCCGATGACCCCTTCAGATGCCGCTGTCTGGACTGAACAGGGCACCGAATGTGTTGACGTTGCGACCGTTTTTCAATCGAGCGATGTCCTCACGTTACATGTGCCATTACTCGACTCCACACGTAATCTGGTGAACGCGGCGCGCCTCGCCAGCATGAAAGCAGATGCGATTCTTATCAACACCGCACGGGGCGGCATTGTCGACCAAGCTGCACTTGCGGATGCATTAAAGAACAAACGCCTAGGCGGCGCGGCGTTGGATGTGTTTGACGTGGAACCGTTGAAGGCGGACTCACCACTTGCAGGTTGCCCCAATCTGATTTTGACGCCGCATATCGCCGGTGTGACCAGCGAAGCAAACACGCGCGTCTCTAGCCTCATCGCCGATCGTGTATCTGCATTTTTGCGCCAGCAAGCGCGCCACTAATTGCACCGCGCGTTTGCGTCGCAAATTTCCTCTCCGAGTCCGTCAATGTCGCTAATCACTCCTTCTGAACTCGAAACGCTGCTCGCACGCGTGTTTCAAAACGCCGGTGCCAGCGCCCCACTCGCCGCAGCAACCGCAAAGGCACTCGTTTACGCCGAGTCTCGCGGGCTGCCTTCGCATGGCTTGTCACGCGTTGCGCAATACTCAACACATCTGAAGAATGGCCGCGCCGCGACCGCAACACCGGTAATCAAACAACAAAAGGCGGCGGCCGTGTTGGTCGACGCGGGCGAGAGCCTCGCGTATCTGGCGTGTGAAGTGGCAGTGAAAGAAGCGATCACGCGCGCCAAAACGGCAGGTAGTTGTATCGCCGCGGTGACAAATAGCCACCACTTTGGCATGGCCGCGTTTCACTTGGAGGCCGTTGCTGCAGCAGGCATGGTTGGACTGGCGTTCAGCAACTCGCCGGCCGCGATGGCGGCCTGGGGCGGCAAGCGCCCACTGTTTGGCACTAACCCGATTGGTGCGGTGTTTCCGCGCAAGAGCGGCGCACCGATCATGATCGACCTGTCATTATCTGAAATCGCACGCGGCAAGATTATGGTCGCCGCCAAAAAAGGCGAATCGATTCCATTGGGTTGGGCACTTGACCGCGATGGCAAGCCCACTACCGATGCGAAGACCGCACTAGAGGGCCTGATGATGCCCGCAGGAGGTGTTAAGGGCGCGATGCTTGCGCTGGTGGTTGAGTTGCTCTGCGTGGCGCTGTCTGGCGCAGCGTTCGGTTTTGAGGCCGATTCGTTTTTTGTCGATGCTGGTAATCGCCCGCGGTTGGGCCAGGCATTTTGGGTGATTGACCCGGCGGCACTCGCTGGCAGCGACGTCTACTTCGCGCGTCTGGAAACACTGATTGCTGCGATGACCGAAGACGAAGCGGTGCGACTACCTGGCGCACGCCGTGTTGGAATCGCCACCGCCGCTGAGGCGAATGGCATCGAAGTGGCCGATGCAATGCTGGCGGAGTTGCAAAAGCTGGCGATGTAGTCGCTTCAGCTGGCGTTACATCGGCCGCATTGGCCGGCCACCGCAAATCCCCCGCTCGCCGTCTAACGACGACTCACTGGCCCCTTTGCAAAGGGGGCGACCCAAGCGCAGTGAGGGTGGGTAACCAAATAGGTGAGACGGGTGCTGCGGCTAACGCGTTCCTGCGATCACAATTGCCACGGCGGCGGTCAGTTTTTTGGCATATGGCACATGCAAAAACTCATTCGGCCCGTGAGCATTTGATTTAGGCCCCAGCACCCCGGTGACGAGCATCTTTGCATCAGGAAACTTAGCACCCAACATGCCCATAAACGGGATCGTGCCACCTTCACCAAGATAGGCCGCAGGTTTGCCGTAAACAGTTTGCGAGGCGTGTTCCAGTAATGCGGTGAGCCACGGTGTGGCTGCCGGCGCGTTCCAACCAGTCGCCGACTGTTCGTACTCAAAACTTACATTCGCCGAGTACGGTGGATCCGACTCAAGGGTGGTTTTCATCTCAGCCGCAGCCGTTGGCGCGTCGATGAGTGGCGGCAAGCGCATGGAGAGCTTGAGCGAGGTATACGGGCGCTGCACGTTGCCAGCCGAGGCAAGGGCAGGCAGGCCATCCGCGCCGGTCACGGCGAGTGCCGCGCGCCAAGTGCGGTTCAGGATGAGTTCAACCGGATCTTTGGTCGTTGGCTGCACAAATACAAACTTTCCATCGTCTCCGCAACAGCTATCCCAAGGAAAACGTTTCCACATCGCCTCGCCCAAAATCTCAGCGGCATGTTTGGCTTGCTCTACGCGCTCTTGCGGAATTGCGCAGCTAAACGCGCTGGACTTGACCACGCCGGTTATTGAATCATCGAGACGATCGAGCAACTGGCGCGCAACCCGAAATGACGACGGCACCACACCACCGGCGTCGCCTGAGTGGACGCCCTCAGTCAACATGTTTACGGTCAAGGTGCCATTCACCAAGCCACGTAGTGAAGTCGTGACCCACATTTGCTCGTAGTTACCCGCGCCCGAATCGAGTGCGATGACCAACTGCACATCATCCATCCGGCTCGCAAGCTTCTCAAGGTAGTACGGCAAATCGTAGCTGCCAGACTCTTCACAGGTCTCAATCAATCCGACACAACGCGGGCGCGCAACGCCTTGTTTGTCGAGCGCCTGAATCGCCGCCAGCGCAGCAAACACCGCATAACCATCGTCGGCGCTACCACGACCATACAGCTTGCCGTCTTCATAGACCGGAATCCACGGCCCTAGGTCGGCCCGCCAGCCCGTCATCTCGGGTTGTTTATCGAGGTGGCCATAGAGCAGAATTGTTTTTTCATTGCTGATGCCGCCGGTCGCGGGAATGTCGAAAAATAGAACGGGGGTCCGACCGCCTTCGGCAACAACTTCCATCGTCAGTCCCGCTACGTTCTGCGCCGCGACCCACGCACGCGCTTGTTCAACCGCAGCGTCAAGAAATCCGTTCTTGGCCCAGTCTTTATCAAACCCCGGTGACTTAGCCGGAATCTTGATGTAATCGGTAAGCTGCGGGACAAGATCGTTGTCCCACTGCTCATCAACGTCCGCAGACAACTTCACGAGGTCAATACTCAGGGCCTTCAGATCTGGGATTTGGTCACGTGCCGTCATCTTGATTCTCCAGTAAATACAGGTTGCTGTAAGGTTTTGCGACGAAGGTTTTGCGACGAAGGTTCTACGACATAGGGTTTACGACGCAGGGTTTACGACTACGCGCCTAGGGTGCGGTGGCCGCTCTGGCTTGGCACTCTAGGGGGACATACTTTGCCAACATATCGGTCGCGTCCACGCCGGTCAACACCATACCCTTGGGTACTGGCGCGGCCGCGCACACCCAAGTGATGGGTACCGCTGGTTGGCCATCCACGTACGCTGGCCGCAGCGTGAGAACTTTGTCCTTGATGCTGCCGTTGACGCTGTTTCCCCATGTGATATTGACTGCGCCGTCTTTGACGTCAACGCGCGTCACATATTTACCGACCATTTTTGTGGGCTCCGGAATACCTGCTTCGATGTTGTTGGCAGGAAACTTGCCGAGTGCGCCGTAACCTTGGACCACGCCCTGCTTGGCGACATCGAGCAGCGGACCGCTTTCCTTAATTTGCCCGCGAATTGCCGCCACGGACAAATCTGGCATCGCAAACACGGCGAGCACACCGATGATCACCAACACGATCACCATTTCAATCAGGGTAAATCCACGTGGAATCAATGTCATTGCTGTTTGCGTCGGTTAATACCGTGCACTGCCGGGGGTGCGCGGGAAGGGAATCACATCTCGTACGTTCGAAAGGCCGGTCGCATAAGAAATCGTACGCTCAAACCCAAGACCGAATCCGGCATGCGGAACGGTGCCATAACGGCGTAAGTCGC
>JACMOJ010000316.1 GCA_014378085.1 Burkholderiales bacterium
ACACCCACCACTGGGTTGCCGTTATCGAGATACAACTCAGCGAGAAATCCAGTGCCCGAGCCAATGTCGGCGATCACACTTTCCGGTGTGAGACCACAGTTAGCGCTTAGCAGATCCAAAATCTCGACGGGGTAGTGTGGGCGGTACTTGATGTAGTCAGCGACACGATCCGAAAAACGTGTGGTGGCGTTGGGTTTGGGTTGAGTTTGAGGCTGAGATGACATGATGTGCTGTGCGAGACGTGGAAGGAATTGACGCGGTTGAAAAATTTAGAACCAGTTGGGCTGCATATCGAACGAAGTCCTGTCAATTGCTTGCACGAGATCCAGCATAGGGCCAACTTTTGGTAATTCGACCATAAAAAAGTAGCGACAAGCCTGCCTTTTGCCGTGATAAAAATCGCTGTCGTTGGGTGAATAGTTCCTGGATGCAGCAAGGGATTGTTCAAGCCACATCCAAGCGACCACAACATGCCCGAAGGCTTCGAGAAACGCAGTGGCATTTGCCAACGTATGATCGACATTGCCCGTCGCCCAAGCCGCGCGCGTGACACTTGCCAGACGCTCACTGTATTGATTGAGTTGTGCCGCGAACAATGGTGTGTCGGGATGCGCCGAGGCACTTGCCGAGGTAACGGTTGATGCAATGCGCTTGCCGAGCAATACGAGTGCCGCTCCGTTTTGCATCACCACCTTGCGCCCGAGCAAATCTAGCGCCTGAATGCCGTGTGTACCCTCGTGAATGGCGTTGAGTCGATTGTCACGGTAGAACTGCTCTACCGGAAAGTCCCGCGTGTAGCCATAACCACCGAGCACTTGAATAGCGAGCGAGTTTGCTTCTAAACACCACTGCGACGGCCAGCTTTTGGCAATCGGCGTCAGGATATCCAACAGTAGTGTCGCCTCTTTGAGTGTTGCCTCATCTGTCGAGGTCTTCTCCTCATCCACCAGTCTTGCGCAATACAAATTGAGCGCGAGTGCACCTTCAACATACGATTTTTGTGCCAGTAACATTCGCCGCACATCTGTGTGTTCGATGATCGCGACCTGCTTACTGGATGGGTTCTTGTCGCCGGGAGGCCGACCCTGCGGTCGCGATTTTGCGTACGCCAGCGAGTGCAGATAACCGGTGTAGCCCAGCACGGTGGCACCGAGACCAACGCCAATTCTCGCCTCGTTCATCATGTGGAACATATAGGCAAGCCCCTTGTTTGGCTCGCCCACCAAGTAGCCGATCGCGCCGGCGTTGCCTTGCGGTGTGTGTTTTCCCTCGCCAAAGTTAAGCAGACAGTTGGTGGTTCCGCGATACCCCATCTTATGGTTCAGTCCAGCCAGCACCACATCATTGCGTTCACCGATCTCACCGTCACCGCCCACAAGGTATTTCGGAACAATGAATAGTGAAATCCCCTTTACCCCCGGTGAAGCATCTGGCAATCGTGCCAACACCAAGTGGATGATGTTCTGCGCTAATTCATGTTCGCCTGCCGAAATCCACATCTTGTTGCCAAACAGGCGGTACGTGGCATCCGGCTGTGAAACCGCCCGCGTCTTGATGTCGGATAACGAGGACCCGGCTTGCGGCTCGGACAAACACATCGTGCCGAAGAATCTTCCCGCGAGCATCGGCTTTACGAAGGTGTCGACTTGTGAAGGTGTGCCGTGCGCGAGCAAAAGATTCGCGTTGCCAATGGTCAAAAACGGATACGCGGCAGTCGCACAGTTTGCCGCCATGAAGTACGCCATCATCGCTTTGTCGAGGAGCACCGGAAGTTGCATGCCGCCGAGTGACTCATCTTGGGAAGCTGCGATAAATCCCGCCGCATTGAAAGCCGCAATCGCGACGCCCACCTCCGGGATCACCGTGACGCGCTGACCATCGAACTGCGGTTCGTTCAGATCGCTTTTTCGGTTGTGCGGTGCGAAAAAATCCTCGGCCAGTTTTTCCGCCGTATCGAGTACGGCGTCGAACGTTTCGCGTGTGTGTTGGCGGTAGCGCTCACGCGATGTGAGTGTGGTCGCGTCGAGCCACTCATATAGCAAGAAATTCAGATCGCGGCGAGAGAGTAGGGTGGACATGTCAGGTTGGCGTGGCGGCAATGACGCGTGTTGAAAATCCCCCGCCCGCCGTACTGCGACGGCTCAACGCCTCCTTTAAAAAGGGGGCAACCAAGCGCAGCGCAGGTGAGGGATTTTGCATATCGACGTTAGCGGAATGTGACACGTTGGTGGACAGCAATTGGGTCCGTGCCTGCAAAGGGACTGCGATGATTGCCTCCGGTGATGAGGAAATAAATTGGGTCCCTGCCTGCGCAGGGACTGCGATGATTGCCTCCGGCAATCATCTTGGTTTTCTGGGCATACGCTGAAACACGCGGTCGTATAACCAATTCGGCATGAGTCGCAGTATTCGCCCCGCGATGCCCATAGACCACGGGATCACGGTAAACGAGGTTTTGGCGGTGATGGCGCGCGCAAATCGAATCACGGCTTCATCGACATCGATCAAGAACGGCATCTTGAATTTGTTAACGGCAGTCATTGGGGTGCGAATGTACCCCGGGCAAATCGTGACTACCGCAACACCGGCAGAGCGAAGTTCAACACGTAAGCTCTCGCAATACCGAATCGCCGCCGCCTTGGATGCAGAGTACGCCCCACCACCGGGGATACCGCGAAATCCCGCCACACTCGCAATACCCACCAAAGTGCCACTACCCTTGGCTTTCATCGGTTCAACAAACGGATGAAAGGTGTTCACCATACCCATGACGTTGATGTCAAAGATATCTTGAAATGCCTGCAAGTCATCTTCAATCTCGGTCAATGTTCCGCGCGAGACGCCTGCGTTGGCGATCACGATGTCGGGGACACCATGCTTTGCCATGAAGTCGTGCGCGGCGGCTTTCAACGCTGCCGCGTCGCGTACATCACAAACGTAGCGCTCGGGCGTCGGTGTGATGTTTGCGGCAACGCGCTCAAGCCAATCGCCTCGCCTCGCTGCCAACGCTAGTTGCGCGCCTTCAGACGCGTAGTGACGCGCGAGTGATTCGCCGATGCCGCTAGAGGCACCGGTAATAAAAATTTTTTGCATCGACAGAGTTTAGCAGCGCGTTCCACTTCACTCAAAAAGCGAAAACGGCACCCGAAGGTGCCGTCATCTTGAAGCATGCTTTTGCCAGAAAATTTACTTTGAAGCGGGTGCCGTCGCTTTCATTGCGGAAGCAACTGGGGCCTTTGTGACTGCACCCTTTGCATTACTTTGCCGAGCTTCATCGATGTATCGGTCAATGGTCGTCAGGAAGCCTGTCGCACCCCCGACTTGCACGGCAGCGATGCGTCCATTCACCACAATGGTGGGCGTGGAGGTAATTTTGTACAAGCCGGCCATCTGTTTGCCGCGAGCGACTTTGGTTTGTACCGAGAAGGATTTTTCGACCGACTCATATTGCGCTGGAGCCACGCCGTTCTTTTCGAGCCACTTCAACAGCGTGGCTTTGTTGCCGAGGATCACACGCTCGTTGTGCAAGGCGTCAAAAATTTTCTTGTGCAGGCGGTCAATTTGACCCATCGCCTCAAGCGTGTAGAACAAAGGCACTTCGTCAACGCCCATCATGTTGAAACCGGAGGGAACGCGGCGCATCTTTACGTCGGTCGGCAGCTTCTTTGCCCACGTCTCTAGTGGTGGTTCCAAGTTGGCGCAGTGCGAGCAGCCGTATGAAAAGAACTCTAGGACTTCAATGGTGCCGTCGTTCGGCGTTGGTTGTGGCGGATCGATGACGATGACGTCACGTGAGCCTTGGGCGGCGGCAACGCTCAGAAAAAGCGTTGCAGTCAGCGTGGCGGCCACGCCGAAAAATACTTGCAGCAGCTTGGGGAGGGAAAACATTTGCATGGCAGTTCCTATGGTCTCGATGATGTTATGTGCGACGCGATCCGCACACTATTTTAATCAGGCTTGACGACGCTAGCGCCAATCCCATTCTGGGACAGCACGCCTTTGATTCTGTTCACTTCTGCTTGGCTTTTGTACGGACCAAGGCGCACCCGGAATAACGTGCCTTTGCCCGCCACGTTGACCGACTTCACTGTGGCCTCAAATCCGGCAAAGGCAATTTTGGCTTTTAGATTCTCAGCTTCGGTTTCACTCTGGAACGCGCCCGCTTGCAGATACAGTATTTCGTTTAAGGACTTGACCGGCGTATTTTCCTTTGTTGCATCCTTGGCAGATTCTTTTGATAACTCCTTCATAACATCTTTGGTCGCTGGTGCAGCCGCAGCTTTGTTGTTTGCACTGTCCTTTTCGCCGGGTAGGATTTGGTAGAACTCAAAGCGCGGCTTGTCCGGATTCGCGGGGTCTGATTTAGTGCCAGCCGGTGCTAGCGTGGCGGGTTTTAGGCTAGGTAATGACTCAACCGGCTTGGTTTTTTCGACAAACGGGTTTGATGTGCGATTCAGCCAAATCGCCACGCCGAGTGCCATGAAGATGCCGAGCAACAGTCCAATAATGATGCCCGCAAACATCGGGTTCATGCCGGGTCGCTTGCCACCGCCGCTTTGACGTCCGGCCCCGCCACCGCTCCAGCCACCCGCACCCCCACCACTTCCACGAAAAGGGGCTTTCGGTTTCATGTCATTTGCCATGGCTACATTTTCTCCGGTGCTGAAACGCCCAATACTGCGAGGCCATTCCTGATCACTTGGCGAACTGAAACGATAAGTGACAAGCGCGCCAGTTTCAACGCTTCGTTGTCAAGCAAGAAACGTTCAGCATTGTAGTAAGTGTGCAACTTCGCGGCGAGTTCACCCAAATAATTGGCAACGATGTGTGGTGCGAGCTCGCGCGAGGCCAGTGCAAGCGTTTCGGGAAAGTCGGCAAGTGTGCGCATCAGCTCGGATTCGTACGGCGAGACCAGTGGCGACAAATCGACTGCATCCAACTTTGCCATGTCGTCACCCCACTGTTCCAGCACACGGCAAATGCGCGCGTGGGCGTATTGAACGTAGTAAACGGGGTTGTCCTCCGAATGGCTCTTGGCAAGGTCGATGTCGAAGGTGAGCTGCGAATCAGACTTGCGCATGATAAAAAAGTAGCGCGTTGCATCACGTCCGACTTCATCAATCAGATCACGCAAGGTGACATAGCTGCCGGCGCGTTTGGAGATTTTGACTTCTTCACCACCGCGCATGACGGTGATCATCTGGTGCAACACATAATCGGGATAGCCGCTGCGGACACCGAGTTGCATCGCTTGAAGGCCAGCTTTGACACGCATCAGCGAGCCGTGATGGTCGGCACCTAACTCAGTGATGGCGCGCGTAAAGCCGCGTTGCCACTTGCTCACATGGTAGGCGATATCCGGCACAAAGTAGGTGTACGTTCCATCCGACTTTCGCATCACGCGGTCTTTATCATCACCCCATTCGGTGGTGCGCAACCAAAGTGCGCCGCCCTCTTCATAGGTGTGGCCGTTGGTGATCAGTTGATTGACCGTTTTTTCGACGAGACCCTCGGTGTAGATAGAGGACTCCAAAAAGTAATTGTCGAACTGCACATCAAATGCGCGCAGATCAAGGTCTTGCTCATGACGCAGTGCGGCCACTGCAAATTTACGCACGGCATCGATGTTCTCGCCTGCTGCATCAGCAGGATTCTCGCTTGCATAGCGTTCCGCGATCTCCATGATGTAGCTACCACGGTAACCATCTTCCGGAAATAGCGCGTCGATGCCCGAGCGTTCTTGCAGCCGAGCAATGACTGAGGCCGCCAAATTGTTGATCTGTACGCCCGCGTCGTTGTAATAGAACTCGCGAGTGACGTCGTAGCCCTGCGAACGCAACAGCCGAGACAAGGTGTCACCAATCGCCGCGCCGCGTCCGTGGCCCACGTGTAACGGGCCGGTTGGATTGGCCGAAACAAATTCGACCATGACTTTTTCGTTGTTGCCGATGTTGTCATGGCCGAAGACATCACCGAGCTCGCGCACCATATTGACGATACGCGTTTCGGCATCACGCGACAGCCGCACATTGATAAACCCAGGGCCGGCAATCTCCGGCGTTGATGCGAGCAAGGTTGAGGCGGGGAGTGCCGCAACCAACGCTTCTGCAATGTCGCGCGGCTTTTTGCCGAGTTTTTTGGCGAGCTGCAGCGCGCTATTCACCGCAAAGTGGCCGTGGTCGGGATTTTTCGGCTTCTCGACCGCAATTTCGAAGCGTGGATTTTCGTCTTTGAGTGCCGGAAACGCGGAGAAAAGCGCTTCCTCAAACAATGCAGCAACGGCGGACTTGTTGTCGGATAACGTGGACATAACAGTGCGGAAAACGTAATCGCTCATTATATCGACTGAGGGGCGATCACCCCTAGTGCTAATTCAGTGAAAAAAAATAAAACTCTTTTATTGGCGGACGTTCTCGGACCAAAATGCTTGAAGATGCCCGCCAATAAACGAGTTTGTGAATATTTTCTAGATTTCAATCGGATCGACGTCTATTGTCCAACGTACCGCGCGTGAATCTGCCGTGCGCAGCGCGCTGATCCAGCCGGCAAGAAACTGCTGCATGCTACGGCGCGAATCGGCCTGCACCATCAGTTGTTTACGCACATAACCGGCCTTGCGTTCGAGTGTGGCGGTCACGGGCTCCCACACACGAAGCCCCTCCGCCTCCGCCGTTTCGGCAAGCGTTGCATGCGCAAGCTGCTGTGAACGGACCAGGAAACTGTCGAGTGCCGCGGCGTCGCGGGATTCCGTGCGTAGCAGCGCGAGATACGAATACGGCGGCAGATGCATCAGTTTCCGCTCAGACAAGGCGGCGTCCACAAACGCGGCGTAGTGATGGTGCGCCACCGCTTGGTAAACCGGATGCTCGACAAATCTGGTCTGGATGAGCACCCGCCCGGGCAGTTTGGCGCGCCCGGCACGGCCGGCGACCTGCATCAGCTGTTGCGCCATTCGTTCGGCGGCGCGGAAATCTGCTGAGAACACCGCACCGTCGGCATTCACCACGCCGACAAATGTCATGTTCGGAAAGTCGTGTCCTTTGGTGAGCATCTGGGTGCCGACCAAGATATCGATTTCGCCTCTCTCGGCGGCGGC
>JACMOJ010000317.1 GCA_014378085.1 Burkholderiales bacterium
CGGCAAAGAATCACGCGCAGAATTTGGTGAACGCGACGCGCCGGAAGTGGCCGATCGGCTCGATCAGCAACCGTGTACTGTGGTGGTGGCCGTGGCACTGGGTGACGACACCCGAGCGATACCCGCTGCGCCTATCCTCGAGCCGCCCGCTTACCGCGCATGGCGACAGTATCGGGTGCCGCATTATGGGTATCCGCTGTTTAGTAACGCGATTCCCGGTCCGGTGATTGGTAAAAGCGTAGCGCTACCGATGTTTGGAAAGGGCCGGACGTTGGACTTATGGCGCTACCGTCGGGTGGTGTCGTCGCGTAACTGGCGCACCCCGAGGGATGAAATTTCGCTGATTAACTGGGCACAGAACGACTACGCCATTTCGCCGCTGCTCGATGGCCCGATTCCTGAGCGTGATGTGGTGGCGGCCGCGAAGGGGCTCACCGCCAGCCTGGTGTATTGGTTGCAGACTGCAGCGCCAAATGCCAACGGCGGTTTCGGCTATCCGCAGCTTCAGTTGGCGGCGGGTGTACTCGGCACCGATGGTTACGCGCAGCAGGTTTATGTGCGTGAATCCCGCCGTATTGTTGGACTTGATTGCCTGACGCAGTCGCAGATACTCGTGCAGCCGAATCCACATGAGGCGGATGCCGTTGTCCCCAATGCCGTTGTCCCAAATGCCGTTGTCCCCAATGCCGTTGTCCCATTCCAGGCCGACAATAGTGTCGGGGTGGCTTGGTACAACATGGACATTCATCCGACTTGTGTGTCCGGGCATGCGATCAATGCGATGGTGCGGCCATTCACGCTGCCGTTAGGCTGCTTCATCGCGCGTGATTGCGATAACCTCATCCCGGCTTGTAAAAATATCAGCGTCACGCATTTGGTCAATGCCGCAACACGGACCCATCCGACGGAATGGCTGATTGGCGAAGTCGCGGGGCTGCTGGCAGACTACGCGCTACAGTGCGGGCAGCCACTCGCGGCGATTCATTCGGATCGGGAACGCGTGCGTGAGCTTCAGCGCAAGCTGTTAGCCGTCGGCATCCCAATTCGTTGGGACGAGCCACTACTCAGGCGGCTTACAAATATTCCCGCACACTCATTGGAGGTTTGAACGATATGTCGGCACTCACGCTGCGTGGCATCACCAAACAATTTGGCAAGACCGAAACCATCCGTGGCGTTGATCTCGATATTGCGTCCGGCGAATTTGTCGTGTTTGTTGGGCCTTCTGGATGCGGCAAGTCCACGTTGCTGCGCATGATCGCCGGTTTAGAGGAGGTGACCTCCGGCATGATTACCATCGGCGACCGTGACGTGACGACCATGGCACCCAACGAACGCAAAGTGGCGATGGTGTTTCAGTCGTATGCGTTGTATCCCCACATGACGGTTGTCGAGAATCTCAGCTTTGGCATGCGCATGCGCGGCGTGGCGAAAGAGGTCATTGCGCAAAAGGTGCAGATGGCGGTGGAAATGTTGCGGCTCGCGCCGTATCTCGACCGCAAGCCCGGCGCACTCTCCGGTGGACAATGCCAACGTGTTGCGATCGGCCGTGCACTGGTGCAGGAGCCGGATGTGTTTTTGTTTGATGAGCCGTTATCAAACCTGGACGCCGAGTTGCGCTTGAAGACACGTGTTGAGATCGCCGCACTACATAAGCGGCTCGGCAAAACGATGGTCTATGTGACACATGACCAGGTTGAAGCGATGACACTCGCCGATAAGATCGTGGTGTTGCGGGACGGCGTGATTGAGCAAGTTGGCAAACCACTCGATCTCTACAACGCGCCCGCCAACCTTTTTGTGGCGGGATTTATTGGTTCACCTGCGATGAATTTCCTTACGCGAGAAGGCCTTGGTGGAGAGGCGTTGGGCGGTCTTTTGCAGGGTGCTGCGAAAAATACACAAGTGACAACGATCGGAATTCGGCCGGAGCACTTTGTCATGAGCGCAGATGGCCCGCTGTCCGGTATGGTGACTGCCATCGAAAGACTCGGCACGACCTCATATGTCTACTTCGAGAAAAATGGACAGAGCCTATGCGCGCAGGTTGCGGATGCCTTGGAGTTGGCGGTCAGTGACAATGTGCGGTTTCACGTCGCGGACAAACACGTCCATGGCTTTGATGCCGTGGGCTTGCGTGTCGCTTAGTGAGTGCGCGTTTTGCGGGACACCGAAAATCCCCCGCTGCGCCATCTGGCGATGACTTGCCGCCCCCTTTGAAAAGGGGGCAGCCGAGCGCAGCGAAGGTGGGGGATTTGACGGCGTTGGCATCATTGAGTGAATCATCGGATGCACAAACCCTAACAAAGACGGGCAAATTGGAGCAAAGGTGTCTGGAGAAACCCGTCCGTCAATGACTTTGCGGTTTTTTACTTCTGCGACCTCCGCGGCCGCAGTTGGGTGCCAGTAATGTTCTATGGCCTCGCCGCCGCCGCCGTCCTCGTGCTCCATCTGCTCTTCATCGTCTTTGTGGTGCTCGGCGCGCTGCTTGCATGGCGTTGGCGGTGGATGCCATGGCTGCATCTGCCCGCGGTGGCGTGGGGCGTGTGGATCGAGGCTAGTGGCAACATCTGTCCCCTGGCGCCGCTGGAGAATGGTTTGCGGCGCGCGGCCGGCGACTCGGGTTATGCCGGCGGGTTTATCGAGCACTACCTGCTCTCAATCATTTATCCCGTGGGGCTGACGCCGGCGATTCAGTGGTGGCTTGCCGGTGGGGTGCTGGTGATCAATATGGCCGCGTACACCTTTGTGTTAATACGGTTACGCCGTGTGGGAGAAAATTGACTGACTCTTGATTACCGTGTTCGGAAGTTAGGGCAGCTCTGCGCTCAATACGCAAGCACTTCAATTGCCAACTGTACGGCGAAATAAGGTGGCGACCCCTTTAAGTGTTCCCATATGGCGACGATCACGTCACCGTGAATCTGAATTTGTTGCCTAGATGAGACGACTTGAAGGGCTTTTTTTGACGTTACGGAACCCCGTGTACTCGCGCTCCTCGAAACAGAGCTGAATTAATAAACGCCTCACATGTTCAGCACTTCTCAATTAACTGGAGACACAAAAATGACACGAGCAATTCATGCTTCCGAAGTGGGTTCTATTCGCAGTGAGCAAAACTGGCGCCGAAGTGGTAGCCTAATTCGTAGGACAGTATTCGCTTTCGCCAGCGTGGCAGCTGTATCTGTTGTTGCGTCCGCGCCAGGCTTTGCGCAGGATTTGTCTGGCTCGGGTGGTGAGCAGGAACCGCCCGTAACCATTTCGTACTCTGTGCGAGAAACCTATCATGTCGACGCCGAGGGGGTGATAAGGCTAGTGTCTACTGGACAAATTATGACTGCCCAAGAAGTGAGCAATAAAATTGGACCCGCCGCTGCGATAGCAATTGGTATCGTCATCGGAGCGGGTTCCGGTGCCGCAGGTGCGGTTGTCACCGGAGCAAGTGCGCAGCAGGTCTTTTTGGCCGCTGGAGCAGGAGCAATCGGTGGATATTACGGCGCATTGGCGAGCCTTACAACGGGAGTTGTTAGGATCATGTATGGGGTTGCCGCAGTAGGGTATGGTGGGGCTGGCACTGCCGTAACGACTACGCAACCGGCGGCGAATGTGGCATCCTGCAATTCGCGGCCACCAGGCCCGGGGTGTTTTATGGTAACGAACTAAATAGCTCGGGGCTGCGATTTTCGTAGCCCCAAATTTGTTTTTTAGCGGACTCGTAAATGGATGACCTACTGGTTGTGTTTCAAAGCCTTGCTCTTGGTTATGTCGGAGTTGCGATCGTCCCAGCCAGCATTCGCAAGCACGGGGTGAAGGCGAATCCTCTACTTTTGGCCGTATTTTTCGCATTCGCGTCGTTCGCCGCGGCAACGTACTACACCCGATTTGACCTTACCGAGTTGCTATTTCGAAGCGCGATCTTTGGATTGATTCCGATCGCTGCTGGATACATCGTCTACAGGTTAACTCGCGGTTCAAGGTAGCAATAAATAGAAGGCAAGGAGTTAAAAGGGATCTACTTCCGAATACTATCCACGGCGGTCTTTCGGTAGTACTGCTTGGAAATACCCGTCGATAAAAGCGTTTTGCTGTTCGATTAGCTGCCTCTTAATCGAAGAAGCACAAAACAAAACGGCCGCTGGTTTGCACCAGCGGCCGTTCATTTTATTGCTTCTCGGTATTGCTTAGAACTTCGCGCGGACGTTCAGGAAATACTGACGGCCAAATTCATGCGCGTAGCCCGGTGCTGCCTCGTTGATGTAATACGTTTTGCGGACTGGGTTCAGCAGGTTGTTGCCGTCCAAGTGGATACTGATTTGCGGCGTGATTTTGTACGACAACGACGCTGACAAGCTGCCGCCCGACACGTAGCGATGGGTACCCACAACGGTGGTTACCCCCGGCTTGTTGGCCAGAAGACCAATCGCATAATCAGAGCGCCAGTTCCAAGATAGACGAGCGGAGAACGCCTCGTCTTCGTAGTAGCCCTGTAGGTTATAGGTCATCTTCGACGTGCCAAGGAACGGCTGGTCATCTGAATCCTTGCCGTCGACGTAGGTGGCGTTTGCCAACACACCAAAGCCAGCACCAATCGGCATTTCACCCGCCAACTCAAGACCACGAATCTTCGCGTCAACAGCAACACGTGAGGTCACCAGATAGGTTGAGATGGTGTTGGTGGAAGTATTAAAAAACTCGATGTTTGACGAACCCGGTTTGACGTAGTCTTTGATGTCCTGCGAGAATACCGCACCAGACACATACGCGCGGCGCGCGAAATAATACGCCAACGATGCGTCGATGTTAGTTGCGGTGGTCGGTGCCAAACGTGGATTACCCGATGTGCCGGTCAGCAGCGTGTTGTTCAAATTCACCGCAGCGGCCAGCTCGTTGTAGTTTGCGCGTCCAAGCGTCTTGGTGATGCCGAGGCGACCAATCAGCTTCGGCTCGATTTGCCAACGCAGATTCAAGCTCGGCAGGTAGTCGGTGTGTTTAGTCTCGACAACTTGTGGCACGTAGGTGGCCAACGATGAGGTGGTGATGGCGTTTGGTACGCTGCACGGCTGCAGCGGCACACATTGTCCTGCGGCGGTACCGTTGGGGAGTGCTTGGTAGGCGGTTGACTTCAACTCTGTGGTGGCAGCACGTACGCCGACGTTACCCGACAACCTATCGTTAACGTCAAATTCGCTCATGAGGTAGAACGAGTCGTTGTTTTCCTTCACCTCAAAGCCAGCCGACCAATTTTTGCCCAACACAGGATTCCAGTTAATGTACTGGTTAGCCAAGTTCTGCATCTGGCTGCTGTCGTAGCGCATCAAGCTACGGGGGAAGTTGCCGCTAATGCCGGACGCCCAGTTGGCCGGATAGGTTCCCGCCGGAACGGGGATCGCACCGACAATGTTGGTCACCAACAAACCACCCGTCACCGAAATAAACGGCGAAGGAGTGACCACTGCACCGGCGGCCGTGTACTGCGCATTCCAGCGTGGGTTGATCACATCGTAGGTACGCGTGTGGTCGGCGGTACGGGCACCGAACTTGATATTGCGGAACATGCCACCGTCAAGCTTGTACTCGCCGTCGACGTGAGCGTATTTCTCTTTGTCGTTAGAGTTGACCGACGCGCCTTGGTTGCTCAGCTGCGCAAAACTTGCCGTGCTGTTAAGGTTGATGTTGTCGCCAGCGGCGTTGAGGATGGAATAACTCACCGCATCACTTCCCGGATTGATGCGATAGGTGATGTTTGGGTTGATTACACCTAACACGATACTGGGTTGGGTGTTGGTGACACCGCTTCCCTCAGTGCTTCCCACACGCCCCTTGAAAGAAAGATTTTCAGTCGCGTTCCACTTAAAGTCCAAATCGTAAAAATTCGATTTTGATTTGGCACCTTCGCGTAAGAAGTGATCAAACTGGAAGCCGATGACTTGTTGGGTCGCCGGAGCGGTGGCAGGGCGGACCAACGATGCACCGACCAACACATTGTTTTCCACCACGCCATTTTGAATCTGCCAACCGTTGTTCAATAGCGTATTTGGCAAACCATAACCGCTGGAGTTGTAGTTGTCGGCTTTGAGTTCAGACTTGAACGCGCTGAAGTTCAAGTCGAGGTTCGCCATCGGTTTCCATTGCGCGCCAAAGTAGCCGCCGCTACGCTCACGCACACCTTCAAACATGGCGGAGTTCAAGCTGCCGGGCATACGTACGTTAGTCACGTTCGGTGTGCTGGTGGTGGCTGCCGCTTGTGCGGCGGCTATCAAGGCCGGGTTGCCAGACGCATTCGCTTGCGCGACGGTGATGTAGTTATAGCCAAAAATCTCTTGGCCGTCACGACGCAGATGACGCTTTTCGCTAAAGCCCTGCACCATCAGACCAAACGTCTTGTCGTCATTCTTCCAAGCGATGAGGCCACTGACCTGCGGATCTGTTTTCTTTGGCAAATCTGCGTACACCATCCCGGCTGAAACTTCACCCGTCAGATTTTTCCGGAAATCGAGTGGCTTGCGGGTAATGATGTCGACGGTACCGGCGATACCACCTTCGGTAATGTCGGCACGGCCGGTTTTGTAAACAATCGCCTGACCAATTAATTGTGACGGTAGCAATCCAAAACCCACGCTGCGGCCAGAGCCTGCTTGGTCACCGACGTGCCAGTCACCGGAGGACAACGCATGACCGTTCAAGGTCACCAGATTCAAGTTCGGGCTGGTGCCGCGAATCGCGACACGTTCCGCTTCGTCCATGGCTAGCGCACCGCCGTATTGAACGTTCACGCCAGTTAAGCGAGAAAGCGCATCGGCAATATTTTTATCGGGCATCTTGCCGACGTCTTCGGCGGAAACGACTTCCACATTGGTATCAGCGTCCTGCTTGGTCTGAATCGAACGCTCAAGCGAGGCGCGAATACCGGTCACTATGATGGTTTCGGGCTCCGCTTTTTTCGCCGCGGCCGCTTTTTTGGCGTCGTCTGCCTTCTTGGCGTCGGCGGCGGATTGATTGGCAGGTGTGGCCGGTGCAGTTTGGGCAATTACGATCGCCGGGCTCATTCCGAGCAGCGCCAGCGAGATTGCAGCAGCGAGGGGTTTTTTGTGGAACGTCATGTGGAAGGTCTCCTGATTAATGAGATAGCGCGAGAGGCCATTTTTTGCGGGCTCAATTACATCATTGCCGTACGGTCGTTGGCCAGTCTCTTTGGGGTTACGTCAAAAACGCTACTTTCAGCATTGAAGAATACCAGTTAAGTACCAATTATTGGGGCCCTGTTGCGCGCTTGCAACACGGCTAGCTTGGACGGCATACACCAAAGTTGCTCGCTGACGCGAGCGGCGATTCCCGAACAAAAATACGCGAGCGCTGTGGGTCCACTGCGGGTTGCACGGGGTTCTACTGCGGGTTGCACCGTGGATTGCACTGCGGTGCCAACAAATCGGCGAATCCGGTACTCAAAACGGGCCGCTAGCATTCGTCGCGGCCCGTGATGGGTAACCAAGTTCTGCGCTACCAACAGCGTGTTGCGTTGGCTAAAACCGATAGCGCAATGTTACGTAATACTGACGACCGCTCACATCCAGCTTTTGCTGCTCGGACTCGCTGTAGCGATATTGCGCGCGGGTCGGGTTGAGTAAGTTGGTGGCGTCGAAGGCAATACGCAGGTCGCGGGTGATGTTGTAGTTCATCGATAGCGCGACGTTTGAGACCGCGGCGGCCCAAGTTAAGGCGGTTGGCTGCACCACGCCTAAGATGGTGCTGGTCGATTGGCTGTTGGCGATCGGTGCCGGCGCCGTTGTGCTGGCAACGTATTTGTCCCGATAGTTGTAGACAAGGCGCGCACTCATCTTATCGTCTTCAAAATAAAGCCCCAAGTTGGCGGCCTTGTTGGACGCCCCAACCATTGGGCGTCCATCTTCAACGATGGTGCGCGCTGAGCTAGCGTTGGCGGTCAGGCCAAAGCCCCACGCGAGTGGAGTTTCAAAGATCACCTCAAAGCCATCAATGCGAGCGCCTTGTTGTGACGATGAATTGATGAAAAATGGCTTGATGACGCTATCCGCAGGGTCGAGTAAGTCAATCGTCTCGCCTTGACGAATGGCACCGGTTTTGACATAACCTTTGATCAACGATTGATAGACGTTGACCATGGCAAGTGATCGGCGCGCGAAGTACCAACCGAGTGAGGCGTCAATGTTACGTGCAGTCAGCGGTGTCAAGTTTGGATTCGGGCCAGTCACGGTACAGCCGGTCGCGTTGCAGGTTGGTGTGCCGAATCCTGCACCATAGGTGTTGTAGTTTTGGCGGCCAATCGTTTTGCTGGCACCAAATCTGGCGATCCACTTGGGGGCAAGTTCGAAGCGCAGGTTCATGCTTGGCAACAAATCATTGAAGACTCGTTCGGTCCCCACTTTGTAGTAGATCGTGCCAGCTAAAGGGTTGAAGGGTACGTTGTCGTAATAGATCAATGGCGAACTGGCGGCCGTATTAATGGCTGTTGGGAATGCCGCGCATGGCACCACTGGCGCGCCGGGCTCGATAAGCGTGCAGCGGCCAGCTGGCACCGGATTGACGATCTGCGCATTGATCTTGGTTTGAACGAAGCGTAAACCAACATTGCCCGACCACTTGTCACCATCTAAGTTTTGCATGAGATAGACCGCCGTCTGACGCTCGCGCATATCGATTTCATTGAGCACACGTCGTTCAAATGCAGCACTGGTTGGTTTTAGCTGCGTAGCGATAAAGGCACGCAGTGTTTCGGGGGTTAAGAAAAATCCCGTGTTATCCCACCCGCTGCCGTTAAAGCCCGAACCAAAGTCACTTGGATAGTTTTGATAGCCTGTGCCGGGCGGTGTGGGTAAGGTTGCCGAGCGGCGCATTGGGCCGGCCCGAGACGCATCACGATCATGATCGGCAAAGCGATAACCGGCTTCAAGCGTGGTCAATATCCCGCTCATGATGTTGTAGGTTGCATCAATGGCATAGCTGGTTTCTTTGTCTATGGTGATATTACCTGTGGCACCATAGCTTACTAGTCGATAGCCGGTCCCATCGGCATTTAAGCCCGGCTGGTTGGAGCCAGAATTGAAGTAGCGTGAATACGGCGCGCTGTGTAGATCGCCCAAACGATAGGAGGTGCCAGTGCCATATCGCGCAAAGGTTGCGCCTTGGTCAAGCTTTGTTTCGCCTTCGCCTTTGGTGGTGCTGAATAATGCTTTTATGACGAGGTCATCATTGACGCGCCACTTGGCATCAAGATCAACAAAACCACTCGTGGCGCGCGCGCCATCACGGTAGAAACCTTCCGAGTTGCCGACGTATTGCGGTGTTGTGCCGTCGGGGTAAACGATGTCGGCACTTTGTAAGACCCGTAGCGGAAAACCGTAATTGCTCGTGGTGTCGATAATCACGGGATTGCGAATCTGCGCATAGACTCGGCGGCCATTCGAGCTATTTGGTGTTGTGCCACCCGTTGGATCGCCGTAGCCGAGCAGCATGCTGTACATCGCACCAGAGGTAAGGCGACCGTAATTATTGGCGCCCATTTCCGACTGAAAGCCGGTAAGGGTGAAATCCAGGCTCGCTGTCGGGCGCCATTGCGCGGCAAACATACCACCTTTGCGATCACGCACGCTTTCAACAAATTCCGTACTCATGCTGCCCGGCATGCGCACGCCGTTTAAGTCCGCCGCGCGTAAGCCAGTGCCTGCAAGTGAGGCATCGGTAATGCCAAGCATGGTGGCGGTATTGATTTCGCCCCAACCGCTATTGACGCCGTAGGCAAATCGCGACACCGAGTCGCGTCGCATAAAACGCTTTTCAGCAAAAGCCTGGCCAATAAAGCCGAGCGTATTCGATTCGTTTTTCCAATTCAAGCTGGCGTTGAGTTGATGCGACCACTTATCCGGCAAATCGGAATACACACCACCGACGTTAACCACGCCACCAAAACCTTTTTTCTGATCAAGCGGTTTGCGAGTAGTGACGTTGATCGTACCGGCTAGACCGCCATCGACGATATTGGCCTGCGACGTTTTATAAACTTTCGCTTGATTTAAAACTGAGGAGGGCATCAGTGACAAACTGGTGCTGCGGCTGCTAGAAAATTGATCTGATACGTACCAATCGCCGCCGCTGACGGTATGACCGTTAAACAAGATCAAACTCATGTCCGGATTGGTGCCGCGAATGGAAACCTTTTCGGCTTCGTCGTAGTCGGTGCGCACGGCAACACCCGCAAGGCGCTGGAGCGAGTCGGCTAAATTCTTATCCGGCATCTTGCCGACCTCTTCTGCGGAAATCACTTCAACGTTAGCGCTTGCATCACGCTTGGTATCGAGCGATCTTTCCAGCGAGGCGCGAATGCCGGTGACGATAATTTCCTCCGGCGCTCGATTCGTCTCCGCTGCTTTTTTTGCATCAGCCGCTTTCTTAGCTTCTTCGGCTTTTTTGGCCTCTTCAACTTTTTTGGCATCCGCAGCGGCTTGCGTGCTTGGGGAGGCAGGTGTTGATGGTGTGGATTGGGCTGCCACAAGCGCAGGACTCAAACCAAGCAGCGCAAGTGAAATCGCAGCGGCGAGGGGTTTTTTGGAAAAAGTCATGGGAAGAGCCTCCTGAATCGCTATATTGTTTTTGGGGTTGCCGTCGGTCTAATTCGCCGGCCACTTCGGGCGGCTGGACGCGGGATCTGTAGGGCTAATGCCGTACAGTCTGTTGCCATTTTTCTGCCGTTGCGACCAATCCAAAGCATAAGCCTGATAAGACCACTTTGCTACCAATTTTGTCTGGATGTTGTGGTTTTGCGACGCCTCAACGCGGTACAAACACCTCACAACCGCTAGGTTTTGAGCAGGATGCCGCGCCGCGCGAGAAACGCGCCAACGGTTGCGACCAGCCAGGTATAAAACGCGCCGCGCAGGGCACCGAGCCAAGGTGTGGCGGTGATTTTTTCGATGACGCTGCTGAGTCCTGTCATGCCGAAAATCGGTGGAACTAAACTCTGTACGCCTGCGTAGGCGACCAGCGGGTTTTGCCCGGTGGCAATCAATAATCCAACGCCGCGCCGTATGCGTCCTAGGTCGATGGCGATCATCAGGGACACCAGCAACATAAACGCCAGACCTGACGTGACGAAATAGTAACTCATCGTTGCGCGGTCTTTTTTGATGCCGCCTTCGTAGGGCTCAAAGGCGAGCCCAATTGCCAACCAGAAGATTCCCCAGCCAAACAGTTGTCGCAACAATTTGCCCCCGTCACCTTCTCCTAAATTTGACGTGCGCCCTGCAGGGCCACGCCCACCCAACCCCCACCAGCCCAACGCTGCCAGTAACATCGCGGCAACTGTGGTCGGGACCACCCAGCGCATTTGCATCCCCACCAGCAGGAGCACACTCATGATTACACCAAGTGCGGCCACACTCCATTGCTTGGTCGTTACTGCGGGTTGAGCCTGCGCCCGCCAGCGCAACAACAGGTCGCCGGCAATGGTGCCCGGAATGATGATGAACAGATACTGTTGAAAGTAAACGGTGCCAATCCATGGAGTGGGAGAAAGATTCCATAACCACTGGCCCCAGCCGGGCAGCGACTGGCAAAGGCGCAGCGCAAACAAAAACGCCAAGATGCCCATACGCCATGCCAGCCAATCGGGTTTGTGGCGGGTGGCCAGCCAGATCAGCGAACCGGACACCGCAACATTGGCCAGAACCAGAATGATGATGTCGCTGCGCGTGACGCTAAAGCCGCTGCCGTCCTTGGCGCGGAATGTCGCGAGCACGGCGAAAGCACCGACCCAGCCGAGCAGTCGAAGGCTACGTTTGGTGGCCACCGATAAAGTCGCAGGCAGTGTTGCCAACATCGGAAACAACAACACAAATCCGGCCAGTGCCAGCAACCATTCCTGTACGCCGGGTTGGGCCGACATCACGTGCGGCTGAATGTGTTTGACGTAGATGGCGAAGAACACCAGTAGCACGCCGCGTTTGAGTATCGTCAGGCAAATTGATGAAAGCGCGTCGCCGCGATCAAGTCGCGCTTTCAGCGCCAGCGGAATCGCCGCGCCC
>JACMOJ010000318.1 GCA_014378085.1 Burkholderiales bacterium
AAGCAGCGCAGTTTCATCTTCGGCAACCGCACTCGCGGTACGCGGCGATTGATCGACCAGCGCCATCTCGCCAAACGTACCCCCAGCCGAGATAATTTCAACGACGTTGCCCTTGATCGTAATTGCCACACGCCCATCGAGGACGATGTACATGCTGGTGCCGGCGTCGCCTTCGTTCATGATCGCCTTACCCGCTGCGTAGCGCATGGTGGTGGCCCGCTCCAGCTTCTGCTCCAGACTCGCCAGCGCTGCACCGTCAAACACCGCAGCTTCGCGCGGTCCCTCCTTGCCAGGCGCGTTTTTTCGGGTCGCCAAGCGTGCGGCCACGAAGCGCAGTCGCTCAAACATGACACTCATGAGCATCAGTGCAAACTCAGGTGTGCGTGAAAGCGCTGACTGCAATTCTTCAGTATTGAGCGAGAACGCGTTGCAATCCGTTTTGACCGTCGCGGTGGCGCTGCGCGTGCTGCCGGACGTGGACTCGCTGATGACGGCCATTTCACCAAAAATTTCGCCGGACTTGATGGTATCGATTGGTTTTCCCGCAACCGTGAGCGCGACCTCACCTACACTAATGAAATACATCCGGTGAACCACACGCTTACCGAATAACCCCTGCTTGCCGGATCGCTCGTTTTCGACAAACAGCGTTTCGCCCGCAGGGAAAAATTCTTTTTTGCCGGAAATTTCAAAAAAACGCTTTGCTACTTCTGCGTCGTAAAACTTGCTGATCGTTGGCTTGAAAGGAGCCGCTGGCGCATATGACACGCCATCGGCCGGGGTTTCTGTGGCCTGCGGCTTGGTGAAATCGAAGTCATCTTGCATATTGGCGCGGGCTTACTAGGCAAACAACGAATTCATGTAACGCATCCGGTTGGCCACGCATCGCATCATCGCCATGCCGACGGCGGGATCGGACTTCACCAGGTCAATGAGCGCTTGCCGATTCAGCGATAGCAAGGCGCAGTCGGTTCGTGCCAGCGCACTCGCGGTGCGCGGCGATTGATCCACCAATGCCATTTCACCGAACACACCGCCAACATCGAGCTTTTCGACGATCTTGTTGTTGATCGCAATTGTTACGCGACCTTCCAGCACAATGTACATGGTGGTGCCCGGTTGGCCTGACTCCATGATCTTTTGCCCTTCGGCAAAGCGCACTACCGTCGCGTGCTCAAGCTTTCGTGCAAGTGCCGCCAGCGTCGGGGCATCGAAGACCGGCTCACTGCGACTATTGATGTTTGACTTCGCAACGTCACGCAATGCCAGGCGAGCGGCCAAAAATCGCAAACGCTCAAACATGACGCTCATGAGCATCAAGGCAAATTTTGGCGTGTGCGAAAGCGCATCTTGCAGCTCCGCCGCATCAAGCGACAACGCACTGCATTCTGTTTTAACCTTTGCCATCGCGCTGCGGGCACTGCCTGCTGGTGAATCGCTGATGACCGCCATTTCGCCAAAGATATCGTTTGCTTTAATCGTGTCGAGCAACTTGTCGTGGGAAAACAGCGCGACTTCACCTTCGGTAATCAGATACATGCGGTGAACGGTGCGTTTGCCGAACAGGCCGTGCTTACCAGATTTCTCGTTCTCCAGAAATAGCGTTTCTCCCGCGGGGAAGTGCTCTTTTTTACCGGAATTTTTGAATAATTGGGTGGCCACCCTGACATCATAAAACCGGCTTACCGTCGGTTTAAATGGCGCAGACATTACCCGACCGATGGTGCTGTCGGGGTTAAATGTCGCGTGTGGCTTGGTGAAATCAAATTCGTCTTCCATATCATTGGCACCAGGTTAAATGGGGGAATTGTCTGATGACGAACGCGCGACTTACGCGAAAAGAGAATTCATGTATCGAATCCGAGCGGCAACGCAACGCATCATCGCCATGCCAATCGACTGATCCGACGTCACCAATCCGATAAGAGCCTCTCGATTAATGGATAACAGTGCGCATTCGGTACGCGCGATTGCACTCGCGGTGCGCGGCGATTGATCCACCAGGGCCATCTCGCCAAACACGCCACCGGGTAAAAGCTTTTCAACGATCTTGTCGTTGATCGTGATGGTCACACGACCTTCCAGAACGATATACATGTTGATACCGGCCTGGCCTTCTCTCATGATCTTGCGACCTTCCGCGAACCGAACAACGGTGGCGCGTTCCAGTTTTTCTTCCAGTACGGCCAGCGTTGAAATATCGAATATGGCCTCGGCGCGGTTGGCGTTGCTATCTTCCTTCACCTCGCGTGTTGCCAGCCTCGCCGCCAGAAAACGCAACCGCTCGAACATCACACTCATCAACATCAAGACGAATTCCGGGTTTCGTTTCAGGCCCGCTTCCGTCTCGGCACCATTCAGCGAGTAGCCCACGCAATCGGTTTTGGCCGTTGCCGTCGCGCTGCGCGAACTAGGCTTCACGACGCCAGGAATTTCGCTGATGACTGCCATCTCGCCGAACACGTCGCCCGCACCCACCGTGTCAAGCAGTTTGCCGCCTGCGGTCAGCTCAACTGTCCCATCCGTCAGCAAATACATGCGGTGAGTGATGGACTTGTTGAAGAGTTCAGCGTTGATTGGCTTCGTAAAAATATTTTTCTTACTGGACTTTTCGTTTTCTACAAACAGTGTGGTGCCCGCAGCGATTTTTTCAGGTTGTCCGCTCGCTTCAAAAAACGCCGCCGCTACAGCGGCGTCGTAGAAAGAACTGGCAGCGGGTTTAAATAATGCAGGCAATGCGTCGGACGATTGGGCAGCGCTCATGATTGAATTTTTGTCTCGCGTGGTGAAAATTCGGTGGCTATGGCAAAGAGCCTGCATTGTACGGCGCGACGGGCTGCCAGCGGAATTTCGGTCCCTGATTTCGTGCAGATCGCAGCAACTGAAGTAGACGGCAACTCAGACCTTCAGCGCCACCGTCTTTTCTTTACGTTACCGATAATCAACCCATAAAGAATGCGTTTAGCTTATTGCCATCGGGATCACGGAAATAGCTGGCATAAAACCCCTCACCGCGTGCGCCAGGCGGGCCTTCATCGGATGCACCAAGTTCCATTGCTTTTCTGTAAAGGGCATCGACCTTCTCACGGCTATCCAACACTAGCGCAACCATTGCGCCGTTACCGACCGTCGCAGGCTTGCCGTCAAACGGCTTTATCAGACACAGTCCCGCCGCCGTTGGGCTCGACGTCCACGCGATGAAACGTTCTGTGTCCATGAAACGGGTCGCCCCAATTGTGGCCAGCAAAGCATCGTAAAACTTTGCCGCCCGATTGAGGTCGTTGGTACCGATGGTGACGTAGCCAATCATTTTTTATCCCTGGAAGCTGGTGTGATGAATCATCATAAAGCACGAATCCCGACATCGCTCGGTGGCCAATCGCGCCTATCATCGGCCACATCATGGAAAATACTAACAGTGCGAAAAGTCTGGCCCGCGCGTGCCCCGAAGCAATCCTGGCCTTCTGGTTTGGCGCAGGCGAGGAACGTGGGAAG
>JACMOJ010000319.1 GCA_014378085.1 Burkholderiales bacterium
CACACACCTCGACACGCCGCTGGAAGTAGATATTTGCTGGCCGTGTCACCTTATCTGGTTTGACAACCTTGAGAGCGTGTCGATGTCGCCGCAATCGGTGATTGATCTATTCACCCAAATTCATGCGCATCGCAATGAACAACGGCGATTGGTGTCTTTGTCTGGCGCATGCCCGGTCTGTCGGGATAAGCTGGTGCAGTCATTCGACGTTTCACGCGGTGGTCGATTCCAATACCATCGCTGCCCGAACGGTCACGGTCGACTCATTACGTTTGTACAGTTTCTGCGCGAAAAGCAGTTCATCCGAACGCTGAGCCATGCCGAGCGACGAGCGCTGTCGGTACGCGTTAAACAAATTCGCTGCTCAAGCTGTGGCGCTGGCGTTGACATAGAACACGATACGGCTTGCACGCACTGCGGGGCCCCGGTGGCGGTACTCGACGAACAAGCCGTCGCCAAGGCGCTGGAGGCGCTTGAGACACGTCGCGCAGCCACAGGCCGCACAGTTGAGGCGAGTCCGCGACCAGCCTACGAACCCGCAAGGGTACCGTCGACGCCGCCTTCGACGCCGTCCTCATATGCGGAATCGCTTGCAGGCGCGGAGTTGGTTGATCTCGTGCTGACCGGTTTGGCCGCGATTTTTACCGTAACCCTTGATTGAATAGGAATCTGAATGAACCTCTACGTTGTCACTGGCACCACCAAAGGCTTGGGTCAAGCGCTGGCAACCGAATTGGGAGCAGATACAAACAATATGGTGGTTGAGATTGGGCGGGGTGATTCAGGCATAAATGGCCCAAACACGACGATCCACGCGGACTTCGGCAATTTGGTGTCAATCGATCATGCGTTTACCTTGCTCGTGACGGCGTTGGAAGGAAAGCGCTTCAACCGTGCTGTGCTGATCAATAACGCCGGCGTGGTCAATCCCGTCGCGCGCTTTGACAGTATTGAAGCCGAGGCGCTGCAAAACAACATGACGGTGAATGTGGTCGCGCCGATGCTTGCCACCAAGGCGTTTGCAAACATCACTCGCGGAATGGCTGAGACACGATTGGTTGTGAATATTTCTTCGGGCGCGGCTAAACGCGCGGTGCGCGGTTGGGCTGCGTACTGCGCCGCAAAGGCCGCGCTAGAGATGGCGACGCGGGTAATGGCCGACGAGGCGCGTGAGTTCGATCCGACCCTCTCAATATGCTCGTTGGCACCGGGTGTGGTAGACACGGCGATGCAGGCCGCCATCCGCAATGCCGCACTCGATGCATTTCCAGAGCGGGAGAAGTTTCGGCAAATGAAAGAAACTGGTGTGCTGCGCGACCCTTTGGCGGTTGCCCGAGATATCATTTCACTCTGCAACACCGAGCGCCTTGCAAACGGTGGCAACTACGACATCCGCGAACTCCTTCATGCCTAAAACAAAATCAGCCCCGGCCGTAAAATCCACATCTGCAGAATCTACCGCTGCAAAATCCACCGCTGCAAAATCCCCCACCGCAAAATCCACAACACCTGCCGCAAAGGTGGCGAAAGCACCCGTCAAGCACACCAAGCTACATTACTGTGAGCTTAGCGATTGCCAAGGTATCTGTTGTAGTGACGGCGCATTCCTGCGACCTGAAGAGGTGCGTAAGATTCACAAACTGGTGGAGAAATATCCCGAACATTTTGCACATCTGCCGCTTGACTACATTGTTGATGAAGAATGGGCGCACGGGGTCGGCAAGAAAACCAACGTGCGGAAATTTCGCTACCAGAATAAGCCAGAGCACTTCAAGCACACCAAGTGTGTATTCGCAGAAAATGACGGCAAGTGTTCATTCCAAACGCTTGCGATCAAACAGGGTGTACACAAATGGAAGTACAAACCCATGGGCTGCTGGCTGTTTCCGCTGGAGAGTGACGAGAAAGGCTTGGTCTCCCCCCCGCGTACGCGCAAAGACGACCCAAACAATCTCGGCCGGGACTACCCCGGCTTTGCCACCTATACGCCGTGCGGCAAACACTCGGAAAAAGGCAAGGTCTGGTGGATCGCGTTGAAGGAAGAAGTGGCCGAGTATAAAAAGGCTTGCCCTTGATCGGTTGGGCGGCTCATTGACATCGCTCGATTTAGCACACAGAACGACCGCGAAAAGATCATGACCAACCACAACGATTTGCTTACCAGTACCCAGCAAGCGCTACACGCGGCTGAAGGGAAGCTAGAGCGTATCGTTGAAGCGTTTGATCACCTCGATTGCGGCATTTTCTTGTATGACGCGGAAGACCGGTTGGTGTTTTGTAACGTGCGCGCGCGTGAGATTTACCAAGGCATCGGTGATCTGCTGCGGCCGGGGACAGAATACGAGACGATGCTGCGCGAGTTTTACCGTCGTGACTTGTATCTGGAACGCGAATTCACGGAGAACGAATGGGTGGCTGAGCGAATTCGGCGACACCAAAGCGTTGATCCAAGCGAATATGAAGTGCAAATGCGTTCGGGACGATGGTTTCTTATTTCCGATCGCAAGACTGCCGACGGCGGCACCATCGGCTTTCGTTTTGACATCACGTCGCGAAAAGAGGCGGAGAAGGGGCTTGCTGAAAGTGAGCAGCGCCTACGAAGTCTGCTCAATATGTCGTCGGATTGGTATTGGGAGCAAGACGCGAATTATCATTTCACGCGCATTTCCAGTGGCATGTTGCGGGCCACTGGCGTTGCGCCAGAACAACGTTATGGCAAACCCCGTTGGGAAATTCCCTACCTTGGCATCTCGGTCGAGCAAATGGAAGCGCATCGCCGGCGCGTCGACGCGCACGAGCCATTCCGCAATTTTGAGTATGCTTTCGCCTTGCCAAGCGGCGACATCGCTTGGGTAGCCGTGTCCGGCGAACCGATTTTTGATGCCAGTAGCGTTTTCACCGGCTACCGTGGCGTTGGTTCAAACATCACCGAGAAGAAGTACACTGAATCGCAGGTACGAGAGTTAGCCGAGATAGACTTTCTGACCGGATTACCCAACCGCATGTTGCTCGGCACGCGGTTTGACTTCGCCGCCCGCCAAGCGGGCCGAATGAAAGACGGTATTGCATTACTGTTTATCGATCTCGACCGATTCAAGATCATCAATGATTCGCTTGGGCATCAAATCGGCGACCGCGTTCTCATCGAGTCCGGTGCGCGTCTGTCGCGGGCGACCCGTTCAACGGACACAGTCGCGCGGCTCGGCGGAGACGAATTCGTGGTGTTGCTACCCGGTGCGACACAGGAAAATGATATCGCCAACTTGGCCGATACCGTAATACACGCACTGTCGCAACCACATAAAATCGATGATCGTGAACTCACTGTCACGCCCTCCATTGGCATTGCGGTTTGGCCGACTGATGGTGGGGATCTCGCAACACTAATCAAGCATTCCGATGTCGCCATGTTCCACGCCAAGTCGCTGGGCCGCAATCAATACAGCTTCTTTCGGCAGGAAATGAACGAGCGGGTTAACGAACGGTTAACGATTGAAACAGCGTTGCGGCGGGCGATTGAAAAAGGCGAGCTGGCGCTCGACTACCAGCCCATATTCTCGATTCCCGAAAAACAAGTGATCGGGGTGGAGGCGTTGCTACGCTGGCGCAGCGAGGCGCTCGGAGACATGTCGCCTGCCCGGTTTATTCCGATTGCCGAAGAAAGTGGCCTCATCATGCCAATTGGTGAGTGGGTAGTGAAGCAGGCCTGCGCACAACTGGCGGCCTGGCGCACACATGGCCTCGCCAACTTTCCGATCACCGTAAATGTTTCTGGCGTTCAATGGAAGACACCACGACTGCTCGATTTATTGCACGCAGCGCTGCTGGCGAATGATCTAACCCCCGCTGACATTGAACTCGAATTGACCGAAACGGCGCTGGTAGGTGACGGTGAAAGTACGCAAGACTTGCTTGAGCGTGTCGGCGAAGCGGGCTTCCGGTTGGTGATCGACGACTTCGGCACGGGATATTCGAACCTCGCCTACTTAAAGCGCTTCTTCATTACCAAACTCAAGATTGATCAGTCATTTGTTCGAAACATCACAACCGACAAGGATGATGCTGCCATCGTCAGGGGTATCATTAGCCTAGCTAAAAGTCTCGGTCTGCGCGTAGTGGCGGAGGGCGTCGAGTACCCGGCGCAACTTGATTTTCTAATGTCAGCCGGATGTATTGAAGCGCAAGGATTTTTGCTCGCAAAGCCGATGTCGGCTGCGGCCTTTCAGGAGCGATACTAGATGGCTAATTACAAACTTCAGGTGCAAGATGATGACGCCCGACCGGACGTATGGCGGGACGTAAAGGCGGAGGATGGCTCATTGGTTACGTTCACCAGAGAGTCTGATGCGCGCGAAAAGCTCGCCGTTTTGTTTCCGGTGTTGGTGAAACTTGAACAATTTCACGCCGACCGCAAACGTACACGTGTGGTGGTCATGAACCCATATGCAGATTTGGACAAAGAGAAAGAAGAATAACAATGGAGTACAGAAGAATTGGTCGCGCGGGCGTTCAGGTTTCACTGCTGTCGTTGGGGTCGTGGATTACCTACGGCAATCAAGTTGATGAAAAAGCGTCTATCGAGCTAATGGCTGCCGCTCGTGATCACGGCGTGAATTTTTTTGATAACGCTGAAGTTTACGCATCGGGTAAATCGGAAGAGTTAATGGGCGCGTCGCTCAAGCGGCTCGGTTGGGATCGCCTGACCTATATGGTCTCCACCAAGTTTTTCTGGGGTCTGCCGCCAAAATTTGGCGACGGTATCAATGAACGCAACACTTTGAACCGCAAGTATTTGCTCAATGCCATCGACCAATCGCTGAAGCGACTGCAACTTGACTATGTCGATCTTGTGTATTGCCACCGGCCCGACGCAAACACGCCACTCGAAGAAACCGTGTTTGCGATGCACGACATTGTTTCTAGCGGCAAGGCGGTTTATTGGGGAACTTCCGAGTGGAGTGCCGCAGACGTGATGGGTGCATGGGAGATTGCCGAGAAGCACCATCTGCATAAGCCGATGGTGGAACAGCCTGAATACAATCTGTTCCATCGCGACAAGGTTGAAACGGAATTCGCGCGCCTCTACACCGAAATTGGCACCGGCCTCACCACGTGGAGCCCGCTTGCCTCTGGGCTATTGACTGGAAAATATAGCAAGGGTATTCCGTCGGATTCACGCGGCAGCCTAGAGCGCTTTGCATGGATGCGTGACACGCTGACAGATACAACGCGGAATGCAGCCGTGGTGAAACTGGGCAAAATTGCCGAGGCGCTTGGTGGTACTACCGCGCAACTGGCGATCGCATGGTGCGCAAAAAATCCCCATGTCTCAACCGTCATCACCGGTGCTTCTCGCGTTGCGCAGCTGCAAGAAAATATGAAAGCACTAGACCTGCTGCCGAAGCTAACTAATGAGGTGATGGCGTCAATTGATGGGCTAATGGCGGGGTTAGCCGATTAGCGTATGGAGACGAAGAAATTATCAGTAGGAAGTTTGCGTAGCATCAGTTACGACACGGCGAAACGGGTATTGCTCGTCGAGCAATCTAGCGGCACGTTTGAGTACGCCAATGTGTCGCCGGAGGTATGGCGACGCTTTTCAACGGCGTCTTCAACACTCAGTTTTTTTCAAGACACGATTGAAGAAGATTACAACAAGCGACGTATCAAATAGCGCCAAATAAAAGGCCCGCACTGCGGGCCTTTTTAACGAACAAATCCCACATTGCCAGCCGCGCAAAAAAATCAAGCAAGCGCGCGATAGGCGGGAAGCGTTAAGAACTCTTCATAGTTGTCGTTCATGATCAGCTCTTCAAACATCGCCGCTCCAGCCGCGTATTTGCCAGCGGCATAAGCTGCGTCACCTACAATACCCGGCGTCTTAATCAGTTCATCGGCGATTAATGTCTTTACCAGCTCTTTGGTGACCTTGCGGCCGTCTTCAAGCACACCCTTGGGCGAGCGAATCCATTGCCAGACTTGTGAGCGCGAAATCTCGGCGGTGGCGGCGTCTTCCATCAGATTAAAGATTGGCACACAGCCGTTGCCACCCAGCCATGAGCCAACGTACTGGATGCCAACTTGAATATTGTTGCGCACACCGGCTTCGGTAATCGGCGCTTCGGGACGGAAGTCGAGCAAGTCTTTTGCGGTGTAGTTGACGTCGTCGCGTTGACGATGAATTTGGTTCGGCGTTTTCATATGCTCATCAAACACGGCCTTGGCGATACCAACCAGCCCCGGGTGTGCCACCCAGGTGCCGTCACATCCGTCAGTGACCTCGCGCAGTTTGTCGAGGCGCACTTTTTCCATTGCCGCCGAGTTGGCAACCGCGTCGTTCTTAATAGGTATCTGAGCAGCCATGCCACCCATCGCAAAGGCACCACGCTTGTGGCATACCTTCACCAACGACAACGCGTAAGCCCGCAGGAACGGTGCCATCATAGTGACCTGGCTGCGGTCTGCTAAACAAAAATCTTGGTTAAGACGGAATTTTTTGATGGCGGAAAAGATGTAGTCCCACCGGCCGATGTTGAGGCCAGCTGAATGCTCGCGAAGTTCGTACAAAATTTCATCCATCTCGAAGGCGGCGACAATGGTCTCAATCAGTACCGTGGCTTTAATTGTTCCCTGCGGCACGCCAAGGTCGCTCTGTGCAGCAACAAAAATGTCGTTCCATAACCGCGCTTCAAGGTGTGACTCCATCTTTGGCAGATAGAGATAAACGCCGCTTCCACGAGCCAGTAATGTTTTTACGTTGTGGAAGAAGTACATTGCAAAGTCGAAAATCCCGCCCGAAACAACCTTCCCGTCCAAGGTGATGTGTTTTTCATCAAGGTGCCAGCCGCGCGGACGTGGAAATAAAACGGCGGGATTATTGTTCAATTTGTACGACTTTTCACCCTGTTGGAAGGTAATGGTGCGCAAGTTTGCGTCGCGCAGATTGATTTGCCCGTCGATCATGTTGTGCCATGTCGGGCAGTTGGCGTCTTCAAAATCTGCCATGAAGGTGTTCGCGCCGCAGTTGAGTGCGTTGATGACCATCTTGCGATCTGTCGGGCCGGTGATTTCTACACGACGATCTTGGATATCGGCCGGGCAAGCCGCAACTTTCCAGTCGCCATCGCGGATGTGTTTGCTGTCGACAAGAAAATCGGGCATTACACCGGCGTCAAACGTTTTTTGCCGTGTGGCGCGCGCTGCCAGCAACTGCTGCCGACGCGGCTCGAAGGCGCGTGCAAGTTTTACGAAAAACGCCAGCCCCTCCGACGTCAGGATCGTCGCATACTCGGGCGTGATGGGGGCGCTGACGGCGAGTCCCGCAGGCATGTTGCGCAAAGTGTCCATGGGGCATCCTTAATGATCGAAATGTTGCTATTACTATTGCAATTGGCGGCGTTTACACTGGGCACCGGCTTTTGCGTTAGCGTATCAAGCAAAGAAAATGAAAGTGTATTACGATACTATTAATTACATAATAAGCAATAAATCATAAGCATTTATTACTGTCGTCGCGGGCTGGGGTGCTGTCGATGCGCCGCTTGAGAATTACGAGGGGATAGCAACATGGATCGATTCAAGGCGTTACAAACCTTTCTAGACGTCGCCAAGACCGAAAGTCTTTCGGCCGTTGCCCGCGAAGAAGGTGTGACACCGGCGATGGTGGGCCGCCGGATTGATCAGCTGGAGGGGCGCATCGGTGTCAAACTTTTCAAGCGGTCAACACGCAAGATTACGCTTACCCCTGAGGGATCCGCTTTTTATGAAGGGGTCCGAGACTTCATCAATGACCTCAATGCTGCGGAAGAGGCGATCGCGGTAGGCGCGAAAAACGCTACGGGCAGGTTGATTGTTTCAGCACCGACGGCATTTGGTCGCAAACACATTGCGCCGCATGTGCCCGCATTTCTGGCCGAGAATCCTAATTTGACGGTGACGCTCCATCTGTCTGAACGCCTCGTTGACCTTAAAAATGAGCGGGTGGATCTCGCCATTCGTATTGCGGATCTTAAGAATGCCGACTTCATCGCCGTCAAGCTGGCGCGTAATCATCGTGTTGTGATCGGTGCACCGAGCTATATCAAACGTGCGGGCAAACCACAATCACTGGCGGAGCTCGAGCGCCACAACTGCTTGGTCACTTCGTCCGAAGACGGACTTTCGGACACATGGCATTTCCAAGATAACGGCGAGTCCAAACGTGTCAAGGTCGCGGGTAACCTTCACTGCAACGACGGTGGTGTGCTGACAAAGTGGGCGCTCGCGGGGCAGGGGCTGGCATGGCGCAGCGCGTGGGAAGTCTCGGAAGAAATTGTGCAGGGCCGGCTGGTTGAAGTGCTGCCCAAGTTTTCTGCGCCGGGTAACGACATTTTTGCGGTCTATCCAGATCGGAAGTTTTTACCTGCAAAAGTTCGATTGTTTATTGATTTCTTAAAACGCACCTTTGGCGATCCACCCTATTGGGAGTCGAAGCGTTAAGCGCTCGCCGCCCGTCTCTCGCCACAGAACGCGCCGATCGTAAACGCTTATTGCGGAACAACCCTTGGCGTGCGCTCGTCGCTGTATGGTTGAACGGCCTTATTAGCCGATTGGGGTGCACGACCTTCACCTGCGGAATTGCGTTCGACAGGTTTGTCTTCGCGCGGCTCTTTTGGTTTGCCTATGGCAACAGCGGGGCTATGAATTTGCGCGGGAGCGGCACGCAGTGGCTCAGCGCGCGGAGGATTCGCGTAAGCACCCTCGGATCTGGGCGCTCTTGGCTCGACAGCGCGCGCTTCGACACGCTCGCCGCGTGATTCGTTACGCTCGACGCGTGATTCGTTACGCTCGACGCGTGATTCGTTACGCTCGACGCGCGCTGGTCGGTACATTTCGCGAGGTGACGACTGGCTCTCGGCGCGCTGCGCTTCCGTGCGTTCCCGTTCCGTTCGTTCGATCCTTTCGCCACGCCAATTCGACGCTGCACCTTGCGCAGGAATGGTCGTCACTGCATAGCTTGTGCTTGTTGCTCCAGTTGCTGCCGATTCGGCAACAGGTGGCGACGGTGAAGGTGAGGGTGAGGGTGAAGGGGACGGCGGTGGTGGCGCGGTAACGACGCGTGGATTTGGCTTTGGTCGTGCGATTAGTGCGGATGGCTCACCGAAGTTGGAGCGTGGTGGCAGGCCGCTGAATGTGGCAGGCGCAGACAGTGCATTTTGCCCATTTGACGCATTTGACCCATTGGAAAACGGCGGCTGGGTGACGGTGTTGGATTGGGCAGTGTTGGATTGAAAGGTGGGGGTAGCGGTGGAAGTTGACTGGCCTGACGGTTGAATGGGTTGCCCGCCATTTTGCGTGCGTTGTGCCTCGCCGCTAATCCATGTCTGGCGTCTGGCGACCGGCACCTCGCCGGCGACCGCTGCCTGACGTGGCAATGGCGTCAGCCCGATTTGGACAGGCGCCGACGGCGGCGCGGTAGGTACCCAGCTCTGTCGATTGTCTTGCGTCGAGTCCATCGGGTCGCGAGCGGGCTTCACCATACGGCCGGTAGGGCCGCCAATGGTTGCCGATCGCCACACTGGTTCACCGCGTACCACCACGTTTTGATTGACGACGGTGCCGCCGGCGCCTTGATTTCGAAATTGGGTTGGCGCTGTAACGATCGTATTGTTCGTGATGTAGTTAATGTTTCGAATGTAGGTCGTGCTATTGGTGTAGGTGGGAATGAAGTGCTCCCGTGGCGCGAGGGGGAACCACCCGATCGGCGAACCCACACGAATCGATATGCTGGCGTTGCTGTCCCGATTCCCAGTCCCGTACCAACCAACGAGAGCGGGCGCATAGGTCGGACGATGTTGATACTGACCGGGTGCCCAATACCAACGCGTACGAAGCTGCACCCAACGCCCATAATGAAATGGCGCAAATCCCCACGGTGCTTCGTCAATCCAGGTCCATCCCCAAGGGCGCACATACGACCAGGCTCCATACCGATAAGGCACCCATCCCGAGACAACAACGCGCGGTGTCCACAAGCGGCCATACTCGGGTTCATCAATCCAATCGCCGTTTGCATCAAGTTCCTCGTAGCCGGTCATGTATGGCGACAGGACTCGCTCCGAGACGTAACGCTGGTGGGTCTCGTCCCAACGCTGATCACGAGCTTCCGCCCAGCGGTCAAATACGCTTTCTGTTGCTCTGTCGAAGGCAAACGACGACGCACCGCCTGACGCGCTCACACGCAATGATTTGCCCGCCTCGACTTTGAGTTGGGCGCTGCCATTGTCAAAACGTGCCTGGCCCGCGTAGACCGAGATGCGCGTTTCGTTACGGTCTTGCATCGATTCAACGCGATAGCGTCCGTTCTGTTCGAGTGTCCAGCTACCGCTATCGGTCTCAATGCGGAATTGATCGCGGTATGTGTCCTCCGCCGACTGTCGCGTGTTATATCCGCGTACACGAATGTTTAGGTTACCGCGCTGCAGGTAGAGGTTGGTCTGGCTATCATCAATAACAACAAAATCGAGCATGGTGTCCGCGTCCAATCGGACTGCAGATGCGCCAAGTCGCACTTCGGCCCGACTTGGGCCGTTGGTCCATACTGAATTTTTGCCGGTGACGGGAAAATTCATGCGTGCTTTTTGCCAGCCTTCCTCGCGGTCTGTAAAAAAGGAAACATCGCCATCGATAAAGCCCACGCGTCCGACGCGTGAGGGCGGTGCAGTAGGGTCGGCACGCGCTAGGTCGGGTAACATCGATACCAGCAATATCGTCAAAAGTAATCCAGCAGCGACAACCGGCCGGAAAGAAATCGCGCTCGGGGCTATTGACTCAGATGTTGCGGTGCAGAAAACCATGCGGACTCCAGAGAATGTGTGTTGGCTTGGGCCCTGGACACACACGCCAAACACGCAGTGCCGGTGAAAATTGTTAACCCGTGCAAAACGCCGCATAGCGGGTGCCCGTTGACACCAGATCTGCCCCGAGAGGAGATTTGGAAAGGCGGAAATGAAGGGCCGACCGACTTTGACAAAGACGCCTTTCGTGCGAATATCGTGCGAACATAATCAGTAATTTAATGCAGCGCTATCAAAACAAGCGCCTGTCGCAATTCAGACACAGCAATTCGTTTCGGATTTTTCATTTCCTTGCGAATATGCACGTGCCAAACGCCGCAAAAATTTGTACCGATTAAAAAACAAGCTGCACGGATTCTCGGAACAATATGGACGCTAAGATAGTTTTTACCAAAACCGCGAAGGGACTGACTCAGGTCAACCAAAAGACCCAGTCATTGTCGCGCCAACTGACTAAAGTGCTCAAGGCAATCGATGGGCGCTCGTCGATCAGCGTACTGTCGGATAAGGTTGACCTCGCCATCCCGGCGCTGGAAAAGGAGTTAGCCCAGCTAAAGAAGGACGGTTTCATCAAGATCTTCGAGGTCAGGGTCGAAGCGCCGATGTCAGCATTTGGTGGCGACGACGACGACTTTGACTTCACTGCGCCAGCCAAGATGGCATCTTCGCTTAAAGAGCCGGTGGCCGCATTTGGTCCGTCGAAGTACCGCTCGCCCGGGCAAAACGAACAAGTTGCACGTGCCGATGCCCCCGCCTTGCCGAGGCAGTATGGTGCCGACGACGAGGCCGCCGCCATTGCCGCCAAGATCGCCGCGCGTAAAACAGAAGAGGAGGACGCGCGGATTGCTGCGGAAGCCCTAGCCGCGGCGCGAGCGTCTGCGCAAAAGTTGCAGACGGAAGCAAGAGCGCGTGCAGAACGTGAGGCACAAATTCGGGCTCGACTCGAGGTTGAGGCAAAGGCCAGAAAGGACGCCGAGGCGCGCGCCATTGAGGAGGCAAAGCGCGCAGAAATTGCGGCAGCGAACTCGCGCGCCGATCTCGAGGCGCGATTAGCAGAGGAAATGCGTAAACGTGCGGAAATTGCCGCGTCATCGCAGCGCATGACTGAAGCGCAACAAGCGCAACAGGCTGCCGCGCAAAAAGCGCTTTCAGAAGCTCGTGCAAAAGCAGAGGCGGAGGCAAAGGCGTTTGCGGCAGCCAGAGCCAAAATCGAAATCGAGACTAAGGCGCTTTCGGAAGCGCGCGCTCTCGCGGAGGCGGCATCAAATCGCCAAGAGGAAGAACTCGCTGCAGCACAACGTGCGTTACGCTCGCAACTCAAGGCAGAGATTGAAGCGAAGGTGCGTGCCGAAATGGAGGTGCTGCTTAAGTCTGATATTGAGGAGAGTGGTCGGGCAGAGGTAGAAGCGGCCGTGCGCGCCGAGGCGCGCGACGAAGCGCGTCGCCAACTCGAAGAGCAGCTCACTGCGGAACGAACCTCGCTGGCGAAAATTGGAGCAGAAGCCAAACAACGCGCTGAGATCGACGCCAAACGCATGCTAGCCGATCAGGAGGCGCGACTGCGCGCTGAAATGGAGGCACGCTTGGCAGAAATTGAGGCGGAGAAAGCGCAGGTCGAAATCGACGCGCGCAAGATGGTTGAGGCGCAGGCGGCGGCTTCGGCGGTAGCGGCGGCACAATTCGCGGCGCGCCTGAAAGCCGAGGAAGAGGCGCGGCGAGTTGCGGAGCTAGAGGCTGAAACGCGACGGGAGCGCGATGCGGCGGAGCGCCAACGATTGGAAACCATTGCGCGAGATGAAGCCGTTGCGCGCGCTAAGGCGGCTGCGGAAGCTAAAGCGGCAGCCGATGCGGCAACGGCGATGGCGGAACGGCTGAAAGCGGAGTCTGACGCGCGGGCGCAGGCTGAAGCTGCGGCGGAAGAGCGACGCAAGGTCGAGGAGCTGCGGGCATCGCAGCTGGAAGCAACGGCGCGCGACGAAGCCGAACAGCGGCAACGCTCCGAGGCAGAAATGCAGGCCAAGTTGACCGCCGAAAAACAAGCGCGTATTGAGGCGCAAGCTAAGGCGTTGCTCGATGTGGAGAGCCGAGAAAAAGCGCTACGCGAATCGGCGGCAGAACTTGAAGCGGAAAAACGTTCGCGCGAGGAGGCTGAAGAGCGGGCTACGCGTGAATCCAAAGCGCGCGAGATCGCGACTCGCGCGGTGGAACAGCAGGTTGCCGAAAAGGAAAAACTCGCCGCACTCGCTGAACAGCGTATTGCCGAAGAGCGTGAGGGGCGTGAGCGGGCGGAGGCAAAAGCGTATGCGGATGAACGTGCCGAGGAAGCCTATCGGCTGGCACAGGTTGCGCGGCTAAAGGAGCTAAACGAACAAGCCGAGCGCAACGCTAACCAGCCCGCCGAGGTGGTTGATGGAAAACGCAAACGACCAAAGATAAAAAAAGACATCCCGATTGGCAGAGTGATTACCTTTGGTGTTGTTGCGGTGATTATTCTCGCTGTAGTGTTGGTGCAAGTGGTCCCGCTTGGAACCGTTAATTCAAAGCTCGAAAAAGCACTTTCGACGTGGGCGCATGACGATGTCTCGTCGGCGAATTTACGTCTGTCGTTGTTTCCGAAGCCGCATGTCAAGCTGGACCAGATCACGCTGGGCAAGGCATTTGACGCGAAGGCGGCGAACGGCAAGTTGTATATGGACATCAGCTCTATTTTCGGCGACAAATTTGTGATCGATTTAATGGAGTTAAATGATGTTTCCGTCACCGCGGAGGCGCTGCCGCGCGCATTGAAATGGGCTGATCCCGAGGGGCGTGGCAGCCAGATTGAGATTGATAAAATTGTGTTGAACAGCGTCAAGCTTGAGGTGAAGGGAATAACGCTTGAGCCGTTCGACGCCGAGCTGAAGCTTGATCGAAAAGGTAAAATTTCACGCGCCAGCGCGCGCACGCGCGACGGCAAATGGTCGCTCGAAACATTCGTCGATTTGACCAATCCTCCGCCCGAAGGTGGTACGCAGCCGTGGGTGGTTGAGTTTGCGGCGCGTAATTGGACGCCGCCAATTGGTCCGGGGATTCCATTTGCGGTGTTGAGTGGCAAAGGTAGCTGGTCAGATCAGCAAATTGTGTTTGCAGAAATGGAAGCGAAATTGCTCGAAGGTTCAGCAAAGGGAAATCTTAAGATCACGCTGCCATCGTCGTCTGCCGCAACAGGCCAATTTCTCGCACAGTCTGAATTCACCATCGCCCGCGCAAAGGTTGATCAACTGGTGGGGGCGTTTACTCGCGACATCGCCCTTTCTGGGCGAATGGAAGGCAGCTTTGCTGCGACCGCCTCGGCAAGTACGATCGGGGCGCTGTTGGATTCGCCGGTCGTGGTTGGTTCGTTTCAAGTGCGTGAAGGGACAATGTCGAACATTGATCTGGTACAGGCAATGCGTAATCCTGGCAGCGTAGGTGGTCAAACTAAATATGCCGAGTTATCGTCGAAGCTACGGGTTCAAGACAATGTCATTCGATTCGAATCGCTTAAGCTTTCCGGCGGTGTGTTATTTGCCGGTGGCAACGTTAGTGTCGCAACGGGCAAAGGTGCTCTTAGCGGCACGGTTACCGCAGAAATTAAATCAAATGTGGCGCAGGACCGCGCGGTGTTTGGTTTGAGTGGCACAGTGGCACGGCCCACCCTTAAGCGGGGCGGTTAGCGAGGAGCGAAGCGCTTAGCGCTAAGCGCTTAGGGCTAACCACTAAACGCTCGCCGTCTTGGAAAACGCGATTTCGCCCATACAATATGTGGGTGAATTCATCTATCGCAACAAAACCATCCGACGCCGCCGCGGCGCACGTAGGTACGCAGGCGCCGACTCCGCCGACCCCGGTATTGCCGAGCCGCAGCCTTAATAAGCTTTTCTCGCTGCTGAAATTCTTACGACCGTACAAGTGGCGGCTGGTAGTTGCGTTGGCCGCGTTGGGTGCCGCCGCGTCGACGGTATTGTTGATCGGCCTGGGGGTAAAGCACGTAATTGATCAAGGGTTCTCCGCGCAAAATGCGGCGACGCTGGATACCACGTTATTCGCGCTGTGCGGCATGTTGCTGGTGTTAGGCGCATCGACCTACGTTCGTTATTACCTCATGACTTGGATTGGTCAGCGTTTTGTGGCGGATGTTCGTCGCGCGGTGTTCGATCATCTCCTGTTACTTTCGCCGAGCTTCTACGAGCGCACCCGAACCGGGGAGGTGATCTCACGGCTCACCAACGATACTGCGGCAATCGAGAACGTGGTCGGTGGCGTGTTTTCATTTGCGCTTCGCAGTTTGGTGTTGCTGATTGGCGGGCTGGTGATGATGTTTGTCACGAGTGTGAAGCTGTCGCTGTTGGTGGTGTGTGTGATTCCGCTGGTGATGGCACCGATCGTGTTACTTGGCCGGCGGGTGCGCAAGCTTTCCCGCGAAGCGACCGACCGAGTCGCCGACGCGAGTGCCTATGTCGACGAAACATTGCATGAGGTGCGAACCGTTCAGGCCTACGTCCATGAAGCGGTTGACCGGGCCGCTTTTGCAAAATATGCCGAGGCGATATTTCGCGTCGGCGAGAACAAAGCACGCATCCAAGGCGCGTTGATTGCTGCGGTAATTGTGTTGGCATTTGGTGCCATTGGCGCGATCTTATGGGTCGGTGGACGCGATGTCATTCAGGGTTTGCTGACGCCCGGCGCGTTGTCCGCGTTTGTGTTTTACGCAATCATTGTCGCCAACGCGAGTGCAGCCGTGTCAGAAATGTATGGTGAATTGATGCGTGCCGCCGGCTCTTCCGAGCGCTTGAGCGAGTTACTCGAAACCCCGCCCGATATTGCGACACCCGCCCACCCCATCCGCATTACCAATTTAGTGACTGACGCGCGTGTCAACGTTGCGCCAACGGTGCGACCCAATAGTGGCCACATCGTCATGGACGACGTGACATTCCATTACCCATCACGCCCCGACACACCGGCGCTGGCGAACTTCAGTTGCGAAATCGCGCCCGGTGAGGTGGTGGCTTTGGTCGGGCCGAGCGGTGCTGGCAAGACCACTGTGTTTCAGATGTTGTTGCGATTCTACGATCCACAATCTGGTGCAGTGATGTTAAATGGGGTCGACATCCGTCAAGCAGCCATCGAGGACGTTCGACAACACATCGCGCTGGTGAGCCAAGATCCGGTTATCTTCGCGGCGAGTGTCGCCGACAACGTGCGCTACGGAAATCTTGCCGCCGGCGACGCCGAGGTACGTGCGGCGTGCGACGCCGCCTATGCCACTGAGTTCATCGATGCATTGCCCAATCGCTTTGACACCTATCTTGGCGAACGCGGCGTCAGATTGTCTGGAGGTCAACGACAGCGGGTGGCCATTGCGCGCGCCTTTCTGGCCGATCGCAGCGTGCTGTTGTTGGATGAAGCCACCTCGGCCCTCGACGCCGAGTCAGAACGCATGGTGCAGTTGGCGATGGAGAAACTGATGCACGGGCGCACCACGCTGATCATCGCGCATCGGCTTGCCACCGTGAAGTCAGCCGACCGTTTGATCGTGATGGAGCAGGGACGTATTTTGAGTGTGGGAAAACACGCCGACCTGGTGGCGGAAGACGGGCTGTATGCACGTCTTGCCTCATTACAGTTTTCATCATAGGAAAATTCTCAAACTCGCCATTTGGCGGGGGTCTTCGAGCAGTTTTGCCGCAATCGCCTCGTCAATAGTCGCGTTTGACCAAATACTACCGATTACCACCGTTTGTGGAGTGCCAACAACGCTGCGTTCTGAGGGGCTTGCTGCAAAAGCCGTAAAATCTGGCGTCCCTGTCGCACTCATCGCGCCGCTTTTTCAATCGTTTTATTGCCATACAGAACACACGCCATGCCAGACGATACCGTCACCGATCCGCCGAAAGTCGTCGCAGCGCCGATTGTCTACCGACATGAATGGAATAGCCATCTGCTGTCCATTCGTATTGCGCGCGATCCCGGCTACCAGTTTGTACCCGGGCAGTTCGCGCGTATTGGTCTCGCCGACGCAGATGGCGAAACAACCTGGCGTGCGTACTCAATCGTATCGGCGCCGCACGAGCCTTTTCTAGAGTTTTTCTTGGTGGTGCTACCCGGCGGAAAATTCTCGGCACGCGTGGCAAAACTTGGCGTGGGCGAAACCATCCTATTGGAGAAACCTGCACAAGGTTTCCTTACGCTCGACCGATTCCGCGACGGCGAGGATCTGTGGCTGATCGGCACCGGCACCGGTTTGGCGCCGTACATCTCGATGCTGCGTGAGCCCACAACGTGGAAGCGATTTCAAAACATCGTCATCGCATTGTCGGTGCGTGAAGCGCATGATCTTGCGTACGTCGCTGAAATTGAAGCGCTCGCGGCGAGCCACACCGCGGGGGAAGCCAAGCTGCATTTCGTAAAGTCGCTGACCCGCGACCCCGCCGCGTTGCCCGCGTCCAACATCCTGCATGGTCGTTTAACGACCTTGACCGAATCTGGCGAGCTGGAAGCCAACGCCAGACTCGCCTTCGACCTGCAGCGTTCACGATTTATGCTGTGCGGCAATCCAGAGATGGTCGAAGCAATGCGTGCCATCTTAAAGGCACGTGGTTTTACGATGAATCGGCGACTCACACCGGGTCACATCATTGTCGAGAACTATTGGTGACACGTCGCTGATAGGCGACACCGGCATTTTTTAGATGTCGCTATCGCGGATTCCGCCGATTCCGCCGATTCCGCCGATTTTGCCGTTTCCGCCGTTTTCCTTAACGCCGTGTTACCTTCCGGCGTTATCCAATAACTGATCGAGTCACACGTGAAAACCAACTCGCTGCGGTTTTTTTCTCGCCATGCATCGTCGCACGTAGCGTCAATCGCTGTTTCGCTGTTGGCGTACCTACCGTTGTGTTCGTCGCTATCGCTCGCGGTCGCGAGCGAACCACAAATGCTCGCGGTCGCGAGCGAACCACAAATACTTGCGGTCGCGAGCGAACCACTAATGTTCGCGGTCGCAGACGAACTGCTGGCGCGCATTGTGCCGCCAGCGCGTAACGTGACAGAAACATACTTTGACAGTCAGGTCAGCGACCCATATCGCTACATGGAGGACGTCGCAAGTCCCGATGTGGTTAACTTCATGCGCGGCGAAAGTACACACGCACGCCAGACGCTCGATGCGATTCCTGGCCGGGCACAGATGGAGCGCCGTATCAATGAGTTGTCGCAGGCGAATACGACGGTGTCTGGTGTCCAACTCACGGGTGCCGACAAGAACCCACGTGTGTATTACTACCGACTCGCCGCCGGTTTTAACGCTCGAATGTTGTACGCGCGTGATGGCTTTCGCGGCGCGGAGCGTTTGGTGTTTGATCCCGCCAGCATCTCTAAGGATGGTCAACGTTTCGCCATTGACTACTTTCGCGCTTCCCCCGATGGCCGTCACGTTGTGGTCGCAGTTGCCGCAGGCGGATCCGAGCAAACCACTATTCGCGTCCTTGAAGTATCGGCGGTAAGTGTGCGCGACATGGGTATCGAGATCGACCGCATTGGGTTTTCGGACGAGACGGCTTGGGCAGCCGATGGGCGCAGTTTCTTCTACAACCGCTTACCTTCCCAGAAGGTGGGTGAGACACGCAATCGCTATTTGAATAGCCGCGCGTTCCGCCATGTCATCGGGCGCCCGGTTGCGCGCGATGAGATGTTGTTTGGGAAAGGTAATGACGACGGCACTGACAGAAGTACGAGCGGTGCTCAGTTAGCAAACAAGTTAGCCGACACGTTAGCCGACATTGACATCCCCAGTGTGCGGTTGTCGCCTGACGGCAAGATGCTGATTGGGCGGGTGGAGCATGGCGACGCGCGGGAAATCAGTATCTACACCGCGCGCGCTGCGGAGATGGGCAGCGTTGTTAGTTGGCGTCGCATCATTGAGCCGGCTGATGGGGTCACTGCGTTTGCGCTACACAATCAGGCGATTTACTTACTCACAAAAAAGAACGCGCCGCGGTTTAAGGTGGTGCGAATGGGTATCAATGGCGGTAATTACGCAAACGCAACGACGATCGTGCCGCAAGGTGACACCGTCGTCGCGCAAATGGAAGTTGCGCAAGATGGTCTCTACATCCGGGAACTGTTCAGCGGCGTAGATCGTTTGCAGCGATTAAATTTTTCTAACAGTGTCTTTTCTGGCGGCAAACTTGAATTCGTGCGCCTGCCATTTGACGTGTCGATTCGACAACTCATTACCAGTCCTTCACGGCCCGGTGCGTTGCTGCGGCTCGAAAGCTGGACCGAGCCGCCTAAGTACGTGACGGTGGAAGAGCGCTCGGCCAACATCGGTGAAACGGCGTTGCACCCGAAGTCGTTGGCGGACTTCTCCGACATTGTTGAACTTCGCCAGAATGCCACGGCCAAGGACGGCACCAAGATTCCGGTGTCATTAATCTATCGAAAATCGACGACATTAAATAGTTTCAACCCGACGCTGATTCGCGCGTATGGGGCATATGGCTTTGTACAAGTGCCAACGTTTAACCCATCAACGCTAGCGTGGCTTGAGCGCGGCGGTATCCTCGCGACCTGCCATGTGCGTGGCGGGGGAGAGTTCGGTGAGCTCTGGCATCTGGGCGGACAACGCTTAACAAAGCCAAATACGTGGCAAGACCTCATCGCCTGCACGGAGTACCTGATTGAGCGTGGTTTCACGCGACGTGAACGGGTCGGTATCCAAGGTGGCAGTGCCGGCGGGGTCGCGGTTGGCCGCGCGATGATTGAACGTCCTGATCTGTTTGCCGCTGTCGTGCCGAGTGTGGGATTACTTGATGCGTTGCGTATGGAGTTCACGCCGAATGGGCCGCCTAACATTCCAGAATTCGGCAGTGTGAAGACTCGAGATGGGTTTCAAGGTTTGCTCGCGATGAGTTCGTTGCACCAAGTCAAGGATGGCACCAAGTATCCTGCAGTGATGCTGATGCACGGCGTAAATGATCCGCGCGTGGAAGTTTGGCATTCGACAAAAATGGCGGCAAGGCTTGGTGCCGCCATCCGTGCGGTGCCAGATGCAAAGCCGGTTTTGCTCCGGCTTGATTACGACGCTGGCCACGGTGTGGGCTCTACCCGCAATCAGCGCAATGCAGAATTGGCCGATATCTATGCGTTTTTGCTTTGGCAATTTGGCGAGCCCGGCTTCCAGCCAGCCGCCGCAAAATAGGTGCCCGATTTGTTGAACACTTCCGGCACCCAACCACCGCCGCTGCCGCAGTTATCGCGGTTACCCTACGCTGGCATTCGCGTAGTCGAGTTCACGCACATGATCATGGGCCCAAGCTGCGGCATGGTGCTGGCGGATCTCGGTGCGGAGGTCATCAAGGTCGAACCGCTGAAAGGTGACAACACGCGCCGCATTCCGGGATCGGGTGCGGGATTTTTTGCGGTGTTCAATCGCAATAAAAAGAGCCTTGCGGTCGATATGGATGATGCGCGTGGCCGCGAAATTGTCATGAAGCTAGTCGCAACCGCCGACATTTTCAGCGAAAACTTCAGAGACGGCAACATGAAGAAGTTGGGGCTCGACTACGCTGCATTGTCGAAACTAAATGAACGATTGATCTACGTGTCCCACAAAGGATTTTTGCCGGGTCCGTACGACCACCGCACGGCGCTAGACGAAGTGGTGCAGATGATGGGGGGGCTGGCTTACATGACCGGCCCCGAAGGGCAACCGCTGCGTGCGGGAGCCTCACTCAACGACATCATGGGCGGCATGTTTGGTGCCATGGGCGCAATGGCCGCCTTGCGCGACCGTGACCGCACCGGACGTGGCCAAGAGGTACAAAGCGCGCTGTTTGAAAATAACGTGTTTTTGATGGCACCGCACATGATGCAATTTGCCGTCACCGAGCATCCGGCAAAGCCGATGCCGAGCCGCATTTCTGCGTGGGGAATCTATGACGTCTTTACCGTGGCAAATGGGGAGCAGATTTTTCTTGCGGTCGTGTCCAACACACAATGGATGACGTTCTGCGAGGTGTTTGGCCTCGATGACTTGAAATCTGATCACCGATTGGCGACCAATGTCGGGCGTGTAGAAGCGCGTGAATGGCTGATGCCAATACTCCGGGCGCGGCTTGCCAACATGACGGCAGCCAACATTGCAGGTGTGTTTGAAGAGTCCGGTCTGCCCTATGCACCAATCACGCGGCCGCAAGATCTGTTTAATGATCCACACCTTACCGCAAGTGGTGGGCTGGCGCCGATCACTGTGCCAGCAGATTGCAGCGGGGCCGGCAAGCCCATCCACACGGTGACGCCACTATTGCCGTTGACGATGGGTGGGGTGCGCCCGGCTGTGCGGCTCGATCCGCCCTCGCTGGGACGCGATACAGAAAGCATCCTCACATCGCTGGGCTATAGCGAGGCGGAAATCGCCGCACTAAAACAAGACTGCGTGGTCGGCGTTAGCCGATAAACCGCTGTTGGATCAAAGCCGCTGTTGTACCAAAGCCGCCGTTGTACTCGAGCAACCGTTGACCACAAGCCGCCGAACAAGTCTACTCAGCGTTCGATGTAAAAAACGTCGACCCTGCCTTTGAGTTTGATCAGTAGCGGGTTGCCACGGCGATCAAGCGCCTTCCCGGCAGCCACCATCACCCAGCCCTCACTAATGCAGTATTCAGAAACGTCTGTTCGCACTTTATCGTTGAAACGAATGCCGACATCGTGTTCGAAGATCGCTTCAACAAAATGTGGACTGTTCGGATGAATCGACAGACGATCAGGCAGGGTGGGACGTTCGATGTTGGTAGTCATAAATAGGCGATCATAGGCGGCTGGTTTTATATTTTGGCAGATTCAGTCGCCGCTGGTAATTCTCTAGAGCCGTACTTCCAATCTTAGCCCAACCGAACGCGAGGTCTTGCCGTTGGTGGTGACTGACTGGCGCTCATTGCCGACCGTAACGATGCCGGACGTGATGAGGTCGTTAGCTGTGATGTTGGCGATCGACAAACGCAATTTTGCTTGTGAGTTGATTGTCCATAGACCGTAAGCCTCCAGGTTCCGTTTCGTGCCAGTCTTGCTCAACTGATTATCGACAAGCTGGGTATCAAAGCCGGGCGTCCAGTTGATGTTGCCGCCAACCGAATAAGGCGTCGCGCGGAAGCGATAGTCGGCACCTAGGTTAGCTGTCATTTTTGGTTGCTCAGATATTCGATTATTCGGACCCGGCACCGAATCGACCTTTGAGTCGAAAATGCTTAGGTTGGCGCGAAAGTTGATCGCTGGCGCGTCTTTGATCAACTCTGGCAGTCGGAAGCGAGCGTCGAATTCGATGCCGCTGGTCACGGCGTTGCCGAGGTTCTGCGGGCGTGATACGTAGCGCGGCGACGTTGCCCAAGTTACGCGCTCAAGTGCGACCACGTTACGAATGAGATCGCTGATTTGGCGTGTAAAAACGTTAACCGATATCACGCCGCCGCCTTCCAGATAATCTTCGTAGGCAATATCGACACCATTCGCGAGTTCCGGCTTTAGCGCTGGGTTACCGGCACGGTCAGGCGAAACGGAGGTGTTTGGTCCCGGAACCGGAAACAGCGTGTTCAGTGACGGCCTACCCACGAGATTTTGTGTCGTCGGCGCGCGGTAGGACTGTGTCAAGCTCACGCGAATTTGGTCGCGGCTTGGTGCGGCAAAACGCCAAACACCAAACGCCAACGGATTAATCACGCTGCTGCTGTTGCTCACAGGGCTGGTGAGCGTGCGGCTCTTGGTCTCAATGCCTTCCCAACGCAAACCCAAATAGGTTGAAAACTGCGGATGGGGATCCCATTCGTTCTGCACATAGAGCGCCTTGCGTACGGTTTCGACGTTGATCTGATTGCCGAAATCGGTCAGTAGGGGTGAGCCGTTGAGGAGAGTGGTGGTGTTGTCCGTGCGTTTGATGTTTTCGTATTCCCAACCAGTCACTAGGTTGTGTTTGCCGTCGAGCCAGTTGTACGAAAGCTTGCCAACCACGTTCCATGAGCGATCTTTCGTATCACTGTCGGTACTTTGAGTAAGCACGGTAGCACCGCTCATGGCGCGCTCACGCAGCACCGCTTTGACGTCTGAGCCGAACTGGCCGCCACCGCCACGAAGCTCCATCCGCAGGTCGGGGCTGAGGCGTTTGTTGAGCATCACCATCGCGCGCGCAACACTAAAGGTTGAGTCTGAGTCTGAACGGCTAACTGCGTACGGCGCAGGATTTAGGCCAATCTGTTGTTGCAGCATGCCATCATTGCTGTTCTTTGATTTGTTATGCACGATAAATGGCTGAATGCTAAACATTTCCCCTGCGCCAAGCCGCCACTGAAAACGGCTGGTAAGGAACATGCCATTGCGGTTTTCAGATTGTTGTCCGAAGCCTGTTTGTGCGAGCGTGACACGGCCACTTGGAATATCGGTGTAGAGCGTTTTAGCCGCGGTATCCGTGAGCTGATCGTTGCGGTTCAACGAAACCGTAACGTTGTATGTCCCGGTCGGCCCCATTGTGTCGTTGCGCGAGTAAGACAGGTTTGGTGAATACCGGCCACGCTCTTCTTGGACTTGCACACGAATATCGTTGTTACGCTGGCGCAAGGGCTCGCGCAGCACCACATTGATCGTGCCTGCAACGGCGCGTGTTCCGGTCTCCGCTGTTGGTGCGCGCAGGATTTCGATGCGCTCCACCATCTCAGGCGTGATTTGTTCAATCGAAAAGCCCGGTGACACGCGTTCGCCGTTGATCAAGATTTGTGTAAAACCGCCACCCATGCCGCGCATCGCCGGGGGGCCACCGCGGCCAGGGCGGCCGCCGACGGTCACACCCGGTAGACGACGCATGACGTCGCCCAAATTGCTATCGCCGTACTGTTCAATATCATCGCGAGTGATGATAATTTTGGAGGCCGACGAATCACGGCGTTCAGTGGTAGCCGTTCGCTTCTCGGTGATTTCAAATGTTTCTGTCTTCGGGGCATTTCCGCCGGGTCTGACGGTGCCGGGCTTCGCCGCGTCGGCAGGCGCTGCGGGGCGGGTCGGCGTTATTGCGGGTTTGCCAAGATCAACAGCGGGCGGAGTGGTTGTAGGGGCGACCGGCGTGGCCGACGCTGTAGGTGCGGCGGCTGCGGCGGGAGCGGCGGGAGCGGTGGGAGGTTGGGCGGTGGCCAACGTGGTGGCCAACGTGGTGGCCAACGTGGTGACAAGCAAACAGGTCAGACGAGCCGACAGTACTTTAGGGGATTGCATTGGGGAGGCGTCCATGGAGGGGCAGACAAAACGCGGCCATCGGTACGCAGCGAGGCGCACGGATGACCGCATGAATTTTTGCAAGAAGGACATCATTTTAGCGGCTTGCTTGGTAAGTTTCTAGCGAATTCCGCGCCATCGATATGTAACTTCCGGTAACAGGTCATAATCTTCGCAACCCAGCTAAAGTTGCACCACAACTTGCCATGGTTGCAACACTTTTTGGAAACTTCACGTGATCGCTGACGCTAAAATCGTAAGAGAGTTTCATCACACGTTGTTGTGGCCGATCACGCTGCGGCCCCTTCGGCGAGAGTCGGGTGCCGATGCTGTGCACTATTGGGATGTGCTTAAGCGCAAACCCGGGCCATGGAAGTACGCCGCTGACACCTTACTCATCGAAGACGAGTCCTGTGTCGCCGGCTACGAAGAGTTTGTGTATTTCCTGCCTTACGTGCAACGCTTTTTGTACGGCGTAGGTGACGAGGGGCGCGGTGCGCAGTCGTCGCTCTATGCATTCACGCGAGAAGATATTGCCAAGGTGGAAGTTGAGCTCGTCAAGGACGCGCCGACAATCCATCTCAGCGTATTGCGTGCCCGGCTGTACTTTTTCTACGACATCGATGTTGCCGTCGCGGTGCTGGAAGTTGCTGGGAAAGATATTCCGTTGGCCGATGCGGTGGAGTTAATAGACCGCTTCGGGCGCCCTTATGCCCCAGCTTGGGAGAGTTTGGATCGTGGCGCACACTGCCCCTACCGGGTCGCGTTCAGGGGGCATGACGGCGCACTGTTATCGCAGTCTGATTATGGCGACCGCGATAAGTTTATTGACCTCGTGCGCAGCGAACGGCAAACGCCGCTGTCGATGCACTGGGAGTTCTTTCTCTCACCCTTGGTGCCCGCCTATCTATCGGGCGGCACGATTAAGTACGACCAGATCGAAAACAAACGTATTCCGATCATGTCCTATCTTTCGTTCGATGACCCGACCCAGCTCACGCGGGGCGACATGATTCGGCTTGGCTTCGCAGCAAAATGGGGCGACTCGGCGACCTTGCCATATTCGAAGCGATACCTTGCCGATTTTGAGTCGCAATATTGTTATGACCGCTATTGGGATCCAGACGATCCCACCACCGATATGGACACCCGCTATATTTTTTGTGGCGTCAGTTTTGCCATGATCACTAGGGCTGGGCAACAGGCGCAACTGCTTGGACAGTTTAGGCACCAGTTCTATCAGATCGGATTGATCGCGAACTTTAACAAAGCAGCGCTACTGTCGTTGTCAAACCGATTCTCGCGCGCGGTTGAGCGACTCAATGTGCGCAGTTATGAGTCGGTCAAACAATTCAAAAAGCAAGTCCGCGAAACGTTGGAGGTGTTTCTACGCTTCAACCATCGTTATTGGTTTCATGAAATCTCGAACCAAGTCCAAGCCAGCGACTTCTTCCAACGCTGGTCGCATCAGCTTGGGTCAGACGCGCTTTATCAGGAGGTGCGTGAGGAGGCTCGTGATATCAACGAGTACTTGGATGCGGACCGCATGCGTAAACAAACTGATAACGCGATGCGCCTCACGGTGGTGTCATCGTGCGGTATGGTTGGTACGGTGGTAACCGGATTCCTCGGCATGAATCTCTATTCACATTCGGACCTGCCGGCGTTAGAGAAAGTACTCATTTTTGCAGTTGTTTTTATCCCGACCACCGCGCTTGCGCTCTACACCGTCATCATCTCGCGGCGGATTGCGAACTTTATGGAAGCACTCTCAAGTGAAGGCCTCACTTGGGGAGAGAAGGTCGGTACGCTGAAGCAAATTTTTTCCACCAGCCGCCGGGATCGGGTGCGTGCGCGGCGTGAAACCCACGGACTCTCCAGCCCCGATTAACGGCGCTGGGTCAGCGGCGGCTATTTGGCTTTAAACGAAATCGACGGCGCTTCTTTGATGGTGTAGCCGTCTGGCGCGCTGAACAGCGCCAGTGAAGGTTCGGCACGTTTGAGGTTGGTAAGACGATAAATCGTGTCGCCGACGCGTGGATCGCTATGTTTGGAGTAGACCGTCAGTTGCAAGTCTGGGGACGTCCAAGTTTCCGTTGTCACGCTAATGGAATTTTTGTTGCCGATTTCACCGGCCGGAATGGTGTAAGACCGAAGTTTGC
>JACMOJ010000320.1 GCA_014378085.1 Burkholderiales bacterium
CCGAAGTCATTACACTCGTTGAGCAAAACGAAATGGGCTGGGCGCTTGCGGTCGGTGCCTCGCACTTGTTTGTTTCATTGGTGCTTACTGCGCTCGGACTCTATCTCGGCAGATTGCTGTTGACGGCGAGTTAGATGCGGGTGCTCGCCCGTGGGCAGATCAACCCTGCCCACCCTACCGCCGCCACTGACCACAACCGAGTGGGGGGGGTAAGGCGCAGCGTGCCTACGCAGCACCGCCACCGTAACCGTAACCTTGTAGCCCTCGCGCCGAACTGATGCCGTCCGTGTGGGCAGATGAACCCTGCCAACCTTGTGGCCGCCAATGATCACAAACGGGTAGGGTGGGCAAAGCGCAGCGTGCCCACGCCTCAATACCAAGACGGCGTGGTAGATTTTCGTTATGTCCCGTTACCGCCGCAGCGTAGCCGATGGCGCTACGTTTTTCTTCACAGTGACTCTCGCTAATCGCAAGGGGGGCTTACTGGTGGCGGAAATCGACCGGTTGCGACATGCGTACCGTACCGTCATGGCCCGCCATCCATTTCAAACTATCGCGATCTGCGTGTTGCCCGATCATCTACACGCCATTTGGACCCTCCCGATTGGTGACGCCGACTTTGGCAAACGGTGGGGCTCAATCAAGCGTCTCTTCTCCGCTGGCTTGCCGGGTGCGACGAGCCGAAGTGAAAGCAAAATCGCCAAACGCGAAAAGGGGATTTGGCAGCGGCGTTTCTGGGAGCACCAAATCCGCGATGACCTTGATTTACAACGCCACGTTGATTACATTCACTACAATCCGGTTAAACACGGGTACGTCACGCGAGCTGGCGGTTGGCCGCATTCATCGTTTCACCGCTACGTGCGCGAGGGGTTGCTGAGTGCGGATTGGGGTTACGCCAAACAAAGTCACGAAATTGGATATGGTGAACCAGAATGATAAAACGCGGCCTCGTATGGTGGGCAGGATTTAACTGCTTTTGCGGGAACGGTCCGTGGGCACGCGGCGCTTTGCCCACCCTACGGCGGTGACTGTTTAATCGGCACGATGGTTGAGATGAGGTATTGCGTAGGGTGGGCAGGTTTCATCTGCCCACGCGGACGGTGTGGATGGGCGAAAGGCGAGATTTGTGGGCACGCTTCGCTTTGCCCACCCTACAGCTTGCCAGAAGCTCGGTGCTCGTATTTTGTAGGGTGGGCAAGTCTCACCTGCCCACGCGGTTGCTACTTTCCTGCTAGACCCATGCGTTTTGCGACTTCGGTGTAGACCTTGGTGCGCTCCGCCATGAAGGCCGGTATCTTGTCGACCGGCACGTCGATAATCTCAAAGCCGCCGTCCGCCATGCGTTTTCGGAAGTCCGGATCTTTATTGATCTCAGCGAAAATATCCGAGATTTTTTTACGCAGTTCAGGTGGTGTCGATTTCGGCACGGCCACACCGCGATAGGCACCGTCTACCCAATCGATCCCCAGCTCCTTGAACGTCGGCGTATCCGGAAAAGCGGGATGGCGCTTCTCGGTCGCGACCGCGAGCATACGGGTGCGGCCCTTCTGCGCCAGCGCCAGGGTGACGTATGACATGGCGGCGTCGACATGGCCGCCCAGCAGCGAGGCGACGAGGTCACCAGTCCCTTTGAATGGAACATAAGTGAGCTTAATGCCCGCCGCGCCTTCCAGCCGCACATTCGCGACGTGGTTGGCGGAATTGAGCCCCGACCCGGCAATGGATACAGCTTCAGCTTTGACTTTCGCGGCGTTGATCAGGTCTTGGTAAGTCTTGAACGGGCTTTCGCTGCGGACCACAATCGCGTCGGGCGTGTAGTGATAAAAATAGACGTTGTGGATATCCTCTGTTTTGTACTGGACGTTGCCCTCCATCGGCTGCAATACGAGATGCGGCAGGTTGGTGCTAATCCACGTGTAACCATCGCCGGGAAAGGTGTTGGCTTGTGACCAGGCTAACGCGCCGCTGCCGCCCGGTTTGGAATCAACAATGAAATCTTGCCCATACTTCTTTTTGAACACCAGCTGCTGAAAGCGCGCCGCAATGTCGGATTCACCGCCCGGCGCGAATGGGATGATGTAGCGCACCGCTTTTTCCGGGTAACCCGCTTGGGTATGTCCCAAATTGGATGTAAAGATTGCAACCGTACCCGCGCTGACTGCCGCTAGGACGCGCAGATGTTTCGACATTTTTTGATGCATTTTCATTCCTCCTCCATATCGTCATTGTGGTGATGGTCTAAACCGGAATTTAGCAGTGTACGCGCCTCGAAGATAACCTCAGATGCCGTCAAGCCGTGTGGCCCCATGCCGTGGTGCAGCGCGGCGTCACCGGCGGCCCCGTGGAGGTAGACGCCGAGTCGTGCCGCATCCCATGGCTCCAAGCCTATTGCCATAAGCGCCGCAATCATGCCAGCGAGCGCGTCACCCATACCGCCCGAGGCCATGCCAGCATTCCCCGTTGTGTTGATGACGTATCGACCATCCGGATGCGCGACGATGCTGCCAGCACCCTTGAGCACCACGACGCTGGCGAATTCTTGCGCGAGTTTAATCGCCGCCGATGGGCGATCGGCTTGTACCTGCGCGCTGCTGATACCGAGCAGCCTTGCCGCTTCGCCTGGATGAGGGGTAAACACAAAAGACAAGCAGGAACGGCTATTTTCAGACCTTTTTGCCTCAAACGCCGCGCGGATACTGGGGTTTGTCGAAATTACATTTAACGCGTCGGCATCTACGAGAGTAGGTTTGTCGAGAGAAAGCAGGGCAAGCAATGAGGCGGCACCGGTTTCGCCCATCCCCATGCCAATCGCAAAGGCAGTCATGCTGTCATCTTTGACCAGCGCCTTGGCGTCGCGAACCATGATTTCCGGGTGCAGCAAGTCGAAGCTGGGACGGTCCTTGTCGAACAGCCCAAGGTAGACCTTGCCCGGCCCCATATGCAATGCGGCGCGTGCGGCTAATACGGCCGCGCCGGTCATTCCTTCTGCCCCACCGACCACGCCAACGTTGCCGAAGCTACCTTTGTGGCTATTGGCGCGACGGCTTGGGATGAGGGGTAGGACGGTATCGCGTGTCAGCAGTGACGCGAGTGAGGCCCGCGGTTCGGTGCCGAGCGGCTCGGTGGTGA
>JACMOJ010000036.1 GCA_014378085.1 Burkholderiales bacterium
CCACCACTGCGCCGCCGCGAACGGCCGTGTCGGAAGCGGAGACCGCTAAAGCATTGGCCTGTTGGGCATTGTCAGCATTCTGCTTGACCGCCGCAGTCAGCTGCTCCATGGACGATGCAGTTTCTTCGAGCGATGCTGCCTGCTCTTCAGTCCGCGACGACAGGTCTCGGTTGCCGGCACTGATCTGATTTGTGGCCGTGGCGATGGTGTCGGTGCCCGTGCGCACTTCGCCGACGATTCGGGCTAGGCTGGCATTCATGTCGCGCAGGGCCTCCATCAACCGGCCGGTTTCGTCCAGGCTGGCGGGTACGATGGTTTTGCTGAGATCGCCACTGGCAACCGTTCGCGCGACTGCTACAGCGTCATTCAGTGGCCCGGTAATGCCACGTGCAGTGAACCACGCTGCTAACCCACTCAACAGCATTACGACACTACCCATGATCACCAGCCACTGTTCGCCATTTGACACCAGATTGCTGAGATCGCTGCTAGCCGCTTTCGTCTCTGCGTTCGTTACTGCTGATAATTCGCCGAATGCAATGCCGATCTCTTTGTCTGCACCGCTGATGGATTTATCGATTTCTTCGATCGAAGCACCTGCTGCTTTCATGGACACCGCTTTTTTGATGGCGCTGCGGTAGACGGTCGCCCCGCGCCTGATGCGCTCGAGCGCATCTGTTTCCTTTGGAAGCATCGTGCCATTTTTTCCGTAATTGATTACAACCTGATCAATTTCGACCATGTCAGCGTCGAACTTTTTGTCGTAGTCGCGGCTGCGCAAAACATAGTTTTTAAAATGGTGGATTGCATTGCCGAGCGCAATCTCCCCTTTATCGACGGTGGCCATTTTAGCCAACGAAAGGTTACGAAAGGATTCCCACCGCTCCGACACGCTATTTAAGGTTCGGTATGCGCCAAATCCCATTGTTACGGTAAGTACCGCAACGCTACCGAACATGATTGCGAGTCGCTTGCCGATGTTGATGTTTTTGAAGTGCATTGCCTGGCCTCTTGGGAAGACGTGTCGCAGCTTTCGGCGGTGGAACTCGCCCAAAACGTTGCCAACAACATGTTTGCAATGCAACTACGTCGAGCCCAATACTGATGTCCGCACCAATGTGGCGCAACGCTGAACCGGTGAATTTGAGGTTTTACCGCGGAAAGTTGAAAAGCGTACACCACAGCAATTAATTTGGTTCCGTCGCGATGTTTGAAAGAGAAAGTCGATCCAGGAAAGATGCTCGACAACGTTCTATCTGAGGAAATTTGTCATCCCGAACCAAAATACTGATTTCCAAGAAGGGCTTTCCTGCTTCGAAGTGATGCATCGATCTTCACGGATAATCTGTATCGCAATACTACTTTGCGATACATTCACTACGCGCTTTGATCGGACGACCAGCCAGGTTACTGCCCGGAAAATAGCAATGACCGGCAATGTCACTGCCAGCGCGGTAAATGTTGTGCGTCCGGACCGATTTGTTCAGCGCCGGTAGCTCGACCGGCTTCGGTACTGGGGCTGCGAAGGTCAATCCCCCGACTAATTTTCGCGTCGACCTCCGTCCAAACGGCTTACTCTTTCCTTAGCCCGAACAGCGTGACCAGGAACTCGCCAACGTAACGATGCGCTGCTGCCGCCGCCGCCGGATCGTAGCCGACATGTGGATTGCGTTCGACGCAAGGGTCGGCATAGGTGAACGGGACACCCGAGACTGCGTTGATCAATTGCCCAACCGGCTCTTCACGGATGCGGCAATTGCGTACCGTCTGCGCATTTGCC
>JACMOJ010000321.1 GCA_014378085.1 Burkholderiales bacterium
ATGCAAATTACTCTGGGGCCCGCGCCGCCTTCCCGCACAAAGGGTTTGGGGTGCGTCATGTGCGACGCAAGTTTGTTGAACAGGGATATCCGTTCATGTTCAGCGTTTCGCGCTTGGATGGAGGATTCTGATTCTTCATCTCAGCCCTTTTCGGAGACGCTCGAATCAACGCGCAGTACAACGTAGCGAGCAGTCAACGAAACGCTAACTTCGAGGTCAATCATGAGGCTTTCCACTCCAAACATCTAGTACACGAGTCCGCATGTGGCGCTCACGTAAACTACCGGCTTTGCTCGGCGTTGCAGGAAATACGTCCATGACTAATCAAGTTGATCCTATCTAAATATTGAAAATCGATGATTGACCCTTGCTTTTGGTTGCCGAGCGATCGTTGCGATTTAGCGTCGACCCAATCGATACATCAAAATGGCTGCGCGCACCGCACCTCGCTCGACCGAATCTGGATACAAGAATTCAGTTGGCGAATGTGCGCCACCACCAGCCGCGCCCAAGGCGTCGAGAGAATCGAGCATCGCCGCGACGAACTGGACGTCACCGGCGCCGCGCACCGACGGGTGTGATGCTTCTACCTTGCCGTAGCCCGCGGCAACGCTGATCTCCGAATAGAGCCGTTGCAGAGCCATATTGCCGTCAGTGGGCGGCATCGGCGGGTAAGCTTCGCGAAACGAAATGGTTGCTGATGTTCCCGGCAAATTGCGTCCGACGATGTCACGCATACGCGCTTGGACCCGATCGCGCTGTTCAGCGGTAAGGTAGCGCAGGTCGCCGCGAACGGTAGCGATCGGTGGAATGATGTTGTTCTTGCCGGATACCGAGCCGCGCGACTGTCCATCATCAAAATCTACCTCTGTACCGACCATCACCAATCCGGGGCTGAAGGTAAGTCCCGGTTCCATCAGGTCTTCGCGAAAAGCATTCAGAATACGTGCCGCTTCATAGGCCGCGCCATAACCGCTCACAATGCCGAACACGCCTGACGAGTGTCCTTGCCGGCCCCTTATATCGAGCGCCCAACTCGACGACGCCCGCCGTGCCACTGCGACAAACTCGGCACCACCCGCCTCGCGCAAAATATTCTCAAACGATAACGCGACATCACTTTGCTTGGCCAGTTCGATCATGGATTCGCGCGATTTTTCTACCGGGCTTCCCACGCGCTCTTCGTCACCCGTGAACATAACCGAGATAGACATTTCGTCGAGGGCACCTGTAACATGCAGCGCGCGCAAGGCTTCCAACATGACGACATTGCCGCCTTTCATGTCGCTCACCCCCTGCCCAAAAATGCGACCTTCCTTCGGTGCCCACAGCTGCACAGTGCTATCACTTTCAAACACAGTATCAAGGTGGCCTAGCAGCAAAAGACGTTTGCCGCTGCCCCCACTTTTTGCCACGCGGGTGCCGATCAGGTGCCCGGCGCGCTGCATGATGGTTGGCATTTCGACCCAACGCGTATTAAAGCCGAGCGCATCGAGCTCCGCCCGGAACAACTTGCCTACCTCGCGTACGCCCCCCTGATTGAGTGTGCCACTATTGATGTTGACTGCCTTTTCCAATAGCGACATCGCCGCTGGCGAGCGCGCCTTTACTGCGTCGGCGAGTTTTTGCTCTGGTGGGGATAACTGCGCGAAAGCCGAAAATGTGGCGGCAAGGATGACACCAAGCAATGCGCTGCGGAGGCAGGAAGATTTTTTCATGTTGGCTTTCGTTGATCCTGCTGACAATATTCGCGCACGTAAAAATGCCGCCGCTCTAAATATCCATCCACTTAATGTGCTTCCGAAGCAAGATACGGCCAACCACGTGCCAGCCTTGGAGCTTGGTCAATTTACCCAAGCGCCTGTTCAATATCCGCCTTCAAATCTTCCAGGTCCTCAACGCCAACCGACAACCGCACCAAACTGTCACTGATCCCCAGTTGCTTGCGAATGTGCGCTGGTATCGACGCATGGGTCATGATCGCCGGATGCTCAGCGAGACTTTCAACACCGCCCAGACTTTCCGCGCAAACGAAAATCTTCAACCGCTCAAGGAATCGCCGCGAGTCTTCAAGCGTGCCTTTAAGAATCGGCGTCACCATCCCGCCGAATCCGTTCATCTGCTTTTTCGCGAGTGCGTATTGTGGATGCGACGACAGCCCGGGATAAAAAACTTTTTCCACTTTAGGATGCAAGGACAACCACTCGGCAATCGCCAGTGCACTTTCGCAATGGCGCTCCATGCGCAAATGCAGCGTCTTTAATCCGCGCATGGCGAGGAATGAATCGAATGGTCCAAGGATGCTGCCCACCGCGTTGTGCAGGTACGTGAGCTTTTCCGCCAGCTCACCTGCTTCGCGCACCACCACCATGCCGCCCACCATGTCGGAGTGGCCGTTCAAATACTTGGTGACCGAATGCACG
>JACMOJ010000322.1 GCA_014378085.1 Burkholderiales bacterium
AGTGACGGACACGCGCCGGAAAGTGCAAGAGTGTGGCTTCCTGGTCCAATGATGAACGGCGGAGGCTGCTGGGGCGTTTATCCGGTCGATGTGTGCGACGCGGAAGAAGCGGCCAAAGAAGGCTACCGCATCCTCGGCCCCGTCCCGTCGCACGCGGAAGTTGAGGCGCTGCGGGCTGCGCACGTTAATTTTGTGGAATGGGAAGGGCGGTGGGCACAGAGGGTCTTGGTGTTGAGCGATGATTTGAACACAGCCAACGCCGAGATCGCGCGGTTGAAGCGCCCTGATCTTGTGACGGTGCGGCGGTCTAGCTTGCGAGATGCAGTATGGGCGGAAATTGACCTTGGTTATGGCCCATCGCTTTCATTTGCCGATCACGAAAAGGCTGTAAATGCCCGCCTAACCGCCATGGAGGATGCCGCAAAATAACCAAGGAACCGGATTGGGGCGAAAAAACAGACGACGTTATGAGGTCGTTTGATTACACATTGCGTAGCCGTTACGCCATGGCTGAGGCACTTCGTCAAGCCTACGCCCTCGGCAACTCGCACGGCCCCGACTGGCTCCCGATCGCGGATGCGCCGACCGACGAACACCTTCCATACGATGATCGGCCCCTATGGGTGCTCTACGCGCCGCCATGCGAGGGTCTGTCAGAATTGGTGACCCTGTGCCGATACCATGATGACGGCGGATGGTGCATCTGCGAACTGCGGCAGGCGACGCACTACGCGCCATACAACCCACCGGAGCCGAAGTCATGACCGACGACTGGCGCTCCGAGTGCAAGACCGAGATTTACGACAGTCAATACAATCGGGGCGGCCAGCACGTCGGGACGCCGAAGGGCATCAAGATGACCCACGAAAAATACGGCCTGACTGCAATCAGCGAAGGCGCGCGGTCGCAGCACTTTAACCGGATGATCTGCTTTGACATGATCGAAATCGCATTGACCTATAAGGACAAAATCAGATGACATTGCGCGATGAACTTGATGAGGCGGCGGCGCGAGCGATCCATGACGGGCGCTTGGCACCGCACGAACGGCACGCGGTACAATGGGAGGAATTGTCCGACCGCCAGCGGGATTGTTGCGGGTTTGACGCAAAATCCGCCATCGACGCCACGCTATCCTTCCTCGCCGCGCGTGGGTTGAAGGTGGTGGGGCAATTCGCAACATCCGACATGGAAATTGATGCCAAAGGAGACTGGCCTTTGGCCAATATTTACGGGGAATTAGATCAAGAAGAGTGCAAAAATTCATCAACTGATATCTTTGCAGCAATGTGGTTCGCCGCCCCGAATTTGTTCGCGGAGACCGACGATGCCGGATGAAATCACGCTCGCGGTTGGGCAGGTTTGGGTGCCGGCTAAAAGCCGGGAGGTTGCACGCAAAATCACTGGACTGATCCGCGATGTGTGGGTCGATTGGTCAGAAAATGGCCGCGCCTACCCAATTGAGTGGACTTCTTGCCGGACGCACGCGCCACATTTCCGCGCCTGGATCAAGCGAACTGACGCGAAGTTGGAGGTATCGAAATGATTATCAAGAACGGGAATACCATCCACCA
>JACMOJ010000323.1 GCA_014378085.1 Burkholderiales bacterium
CGAGCGTGACTGGGCACCACCAACCCGGCGCGCGACGCGCGCCAAGTTAAGCTTTTGCCTCGCGCACCGGCAAAACTAAAATCCCCTCCCCCAGTTCCACCCTCTTCCTAATCACCCGATACACATCCACGTCAAACCCCTGCGGCGCAACTTCATCGAGCAACCGCAACGCTTCCTCCGACTGCGCACTCCCCACCAAACACCAGCGATTAAAAACGTGCACTGCCTCAAGCCCAGTCTCCGCACTCACCTCACGAAACGCCACGCGCCCATCGAATGGCCAGTCCGGCAATCGCTTCTCGGCTAACGCTGCCACCAAACGCATATTGTGCTGCAACAAGGTCTCTTCACCCACACAATGCCCGCGACAGCGATGGAGTTGTCTACCGAAGCAGGCCGCCCCGCTGGGCTTGCCAGCGATCACGTGCCAACACAGCTGATAGTCAGCGGCTAGGACGTTCAGTGCGGACTTCGCCTGCGACTTTGCCGCAAACGGTCCGTACAGCCCGTCGGTCCTGGAAAAATCGATGTCATCCACACGAACATATTCGGGCAGTGCATTCAAATCGCGAAGGCGTAGAAACACCACATCCTGATTGCGCCGCAAACGATGGTTGCGTAACGGCATGCGCGACTTAATCAGCGCAATTTCTCGCAGCAACGCGCCCAGCTCACCCGCCGTTTCTTCCACCTCAATACGGGTGATTTCTGTGGATAGCCGGAGATCGTTGGCGCTGCGATAGTCTGATGAAAAATGTGAACGCACGCGATCACGCAGTTTGATGCTCTTGCCAACGTAAATCGGCAGATCGTTTACGCCGTAGAAAACGTAGACGCCCGGGCCCTCGGGGAGATTGTCGAGTACACCGGGGGCTAATTGCGGGGGCAGGCTCGGCATTTTCAGCAGCGCTTTGATCGCGCTATCCACCACCGATGGTGAATGTTCACGCGTGGCGACTTCCACGAACTGCCACGCCGCACGCGCGTCGCCCAAGGCGCGATGACGGCCATCGATGGTCAGGTGATGGCGTTCGCGAAGTTGGTCAAGGCCGTGCCGGCTGTACTCCGGATATAGCCGACGCGACAAACGCACCGTACACAACACATCCGCTGTGAAGCTCTCACCCAAACGGCGGAATTCGTTTTTGATAAAGCCGTAGTCAAACCTTGCGTTGTGTGCGACAAAAATCGCCTCACCCAACCGACGTCGGACCTCACCGGCGACATCGCTGAACGTTGGCGCGTCGCGCACCATGGCGTTGGTGATACCGGTGAGTGCCTGTATCTCGGCGGGGATGGAACACTCGGGATCAACCAAGGTGCTCCACTCTTCAACCACCACACCGTCCACCACATTGATGATGCCGATCTCGGTGATCCGATCCGCCGTAGCCGTCATGCCGGTCGTTTCAAGGTCGATGACGGCAAAACAATTCGGCAGTTGATGAGGTATGAGGCTTAGTGTATTCACCTCAACATAATACTGTATTCAAATACAGCTTACATCGCCGCCACGCCACTAAAAAATGCTAAACACCAATAAATACGGGCAGTTTCAGCACTTTCTGCTTGAAAACACCCGCCAATAGGCGAGTTTTAACTTTTACGCTATTTTACTCAAAGGGGTGGTGTAACACGATGGTCTCATTGCGGTCTGGCCCGGTCGAAACCAATGCGACGCGCGTACCTACCAATTCCTCTAACCGTCGCAGATAGGTCTGTGCATTTTTCGGCAGCTTGTCGAACGACTGGATGCCGAATGTGCTCTCCGTCCAGCCCGGGTGCGATTCATAAATCGGCGTGCACGCGGAAATCGACTCTGCACCGTAGGGCAGGATATCGATGACTTTGCCATTGACGCCATCTACCCTATTTACCCCATCTACTCTGTACCCGGTGCAAACCTTCAACTCTTCTAGGCCATCGAGCACGTCTAACTTGGTAATACAAAGTCCGGAAAGGCCGTTGATTTGTGCCGCACGTTTGAGCGCGGCGGCGTCAAACCAACCGCAACGGCGCGGGCGGCCGGTGACGGAACCATATTCAGCTCCGCGGTCCCGCAAGCGTTGACCGATATCGTTTTCTAATTCGGTTGGGAACGGGCCGGAGCCCACCCTTGTGGCATACGCCTTGGTGATACCGAGAACGTAGTGCAACGCATTCGGCCCGACTCCTGCGCCAGCCGAGGCCTGCCCCGCAAGACAATTTGACGAGGTCACAAACGGATAGGTGCCGTGGTCAACGTCGAGCAGTGCGGCTTGTGCGCCCTCAAACATCAGTTGTTTACCCGCAGCCATCACCTGATGCAATTCAGCGGATACATCGGCGATCATCGGCTTCAAGCGCTCTGCCATCTTCAAGGTCGGTTCATATACGGACTCAACACTCACCGGCGCGACGTTCAGATACTTGGTCAGCACAAAGTTATGGTAATCGAGCACTTCGACCAGCTTGTCTTTGAAACGCTGCGGGAACATAAGATCCGTTACACGAATCGCGCGACGCGCCACTTTGTCTTCGTAACACGGGCCGATACCACGCCCCGTCGTGCCAACCTTTGCATCGCCCTTCTGGATTTCGCGGGCTTGGTCCAGCGCAACGTGATACGGCAGGATCAGCGGACACGCCTCAGAAATACGCAGGCGCTCCACCACATTGAGCCCGGCAAGGGTTAACTCGTCGATTTCTTTCAGCAGCGCTTCGGGCGAGAGCACCACACCGTTGCCGATGTAACACGTCACATGCGGATGCAACATGCCGGACGGAATCAGTCGCAGAATCGTTTTTTTGCCGTTGACCACCAGCGTATGCCCGGCATTGTGCCCGCCTTGAAAACGCACCACACCGGCCACGTGTTCGGTCAGCCAATCGACAATTTTGCCCTTACCTTCGTCACCCCATTGCGTGCCGACTACGACTACATTCTTTGTCATTACAATCCTTTTGCCTTGATTTGCCACTCGCCATCTATCAATTCCATAACGTGTGTGATTAACGGGCCATCTATCGCTTCCGCAGCGCCGAGCCTGCCCACCACCACGTAGCCTAGTTGTCTGAAAGCCTCCATCGCCGCACGCGCGCCGCGGTCAGGCGACGGCGGCGCCAAGATGATCTTATTGGGTGCGGCAGCGTCGTCGACCAATCGTAGCAACGACTTTAGGTCCATCGAAAATCCAGTCGCGGCTCTGGCGCGGCCAAACACTAGGCCGATATCATCATAACGCCCACCCCGCGCGATTGCGTCGGATGCGCCATCGGTGAAGGCGGCAAATGCGATGCCGCTCTCATAGTTGAAGCCGCCGAGTTCACCAAGATCCAGCGATACGCCGAAACCCTGTGCAGAGAAATGCGCGGCGACCCGCTGGAGTTGTTCCAGCGCCGCCACAATGCCGGGCTGCGTCGGCAACACTTGCTGCGCTTCTGCAATCACACGATCAGCGTCTTCACCATACAGCCCCGGCAAGCGCGCAATGGCGGCGCGCATGGTTATAACAGTCGGCGTTTCGTTCGCCGTGTTGGCAGCAAACTCGGCGAGTGTCGCGCTATCTTTTCCGCTCACAGCAGCGAACAGCATTTCCCGTTCTTGCGCACTCAGCGCGGCAGCATCGGCCAGGCTACGGAAGATGCTTGGCTGGCCGATATCGAGCCTGACTGCACGCACACCCAGTGCGGCGAGTGTGTCGAGCATTAGCTGCTGAATTTCAATATCGGCGTCGAGCCCGGCGTGACCGTATAACTCCGCACCGACTTGAAACGGCTGACGCGACTTACCCAGACCACTCGGCAAGGTATGCAGCACGCTACCCGCGTAACACAGCCGCGCGACACCGCGGCGGTTCAACACGTGTGCATCAATGCGCGCGACTTGCGGTGTTGTATCCGCGCGCAGCCCCATCATGCGGCCCGACAACTGATCAACCAACTTAAACGTGGCTAGGTCCATATCGTTGCCAACACCGGACAGCAAGGACTCGACATATTCCAGCAGCGGCGGGATGACAAGCTCGTAACCGTGCGCGGCGAACGTATCAAGCGCGATACGCCGCATGCGTTCTAACTTCGCCGCATCGGCAGGGAGTACGTCTTCGATGTTTTCAGGAAGCGACCAGGTGGCCATAATAATTATTCAGTCCCGCTCAGTTTGCGGCAGATAGCAATAACAACAAAACACACCCCGCCACGATCGCAAGCATGCCGACAAACCTGAGCTGTCCGCTGGTCAAGGAAATCGCTTGGCGCATGGCGTTTTTCCATGTCTCTGGAGCGATAAAAGGCATGACGCCCTCAAAAATCAGCATCAACGCCCCGCCGGCCAGCAACACATCCCAAAAATTCATTTCCGCGCGCCAAATCCGTTATTTGCAGACAACAAAAACGGCGCGCTCTTTTCAGAACGCGCCGTTGGAAAATTATACGCACTTCGGCTGGCAGATGCTGCAATAGTCAAACGCCTTGAAACTTCACAGCGACCAACCCGATCTGCGGGCAGGGATCTACTTGCCCCGGCCAGGACTACGCATGTACTTGAAGAAGTCCGAGCTTGGATCGAGCACCATCACGTCAGACTTGTTACGGAAGCTCTCTTTGTAAGCCTCCATGCTTCGGTAGAACGAGTAGAACTCGGCGTTGCGGCTATACGCTTGCGCGTAGACGCGCGAGGCCTGTGCATCACCCTCACCCTTGGTCTTTTGTGCTTCGCG
>JACMOJ010000324.1 GCA_014378085.1 Burkholderiales bacterium
CAACGCTTCCGCGCGCGCTGATTGTGCAGTGTCGTCGCGAACCAGTGCGCGCACCAATACGAAAGAAGCCACAAACCCGCAGCCACACATTTTTCTGCGCGGTGCTTGCTACTTTTCAGGCGCCAATTTCTTCGTATCGAGCGTCATAATCGTGCATTGAAAATACGCGCTTGTAGCCTGCCTCTCATTGAAGGATGTCAACGTGAATCAACGGAATCAACGACTCTTACGGGCAGTTGCCCTGACGTTATTTACGGCGACTGCGCCGGTTGTGATCGCGCAACACGCTGCAACGGCCGACGCAAATGTGTCGGCGAGCAAGGTGGCATTATCCGGTTCGCCGACATCGGGTATCAATTTGAAGAACATGGATGCCAGCGTGCGGCCGCAAGATGACTTCTATGCATATACCAACGGCGCATGGCTAAAGAAAACAGCGCTGCCACCAGACAAATCACGGTGGGGGTCGTTTGATGAATTGCGCGAGTTATCGGTGGTTAATCTGCGTGCAATTATCGAGGGCAAGATAAAAGACGGCAATGCGCCAAGCGGCTCGGAGGCGCAGAAAATCGTCGATCTTTACGCCAGCTTCATGGATGAGGCGCGCCGCGAAAATCTTGGCATCCGCCCGCTCAAGGCCGACCTTGCGCGTATCGATGCGATGACTGATAAATCGCAGCTCGCCCGGATGGTTGCCTCGCTGAACCAAATGCGGGTGACCGCACCTGTTGGCATGGGCGTCGTACAGGATCGTAAGGATGCGACACAATACGTCGTCGGCATTTCCCAAAGCGGCCTGGGCTTGCCAGACCGCGACTATTACCTGAATGATAAAGATGCGAAGTTACTCGATGCGCGTGCGAAATACCAAGTACTGATCGAGAAAATGCTTGCGGCGGCTGGTGACACAGCGGCGGCAGCAAATGCGCGTGCAGTCGTGGCGTTGGAAACCGAAATCGCACGTGGCCAATGGACGCGAGTGGAGAACCGCAACCCGGTCAAGACCTACAACAAGATTGACGTAATCAAGCTAGCGGAAATTGCGCCCGGCTACGATTGGAACTTGCACTTGCGCACCGCCGGTGTCGAAGGGAAGGTGACCTCGGTCGTTGTCTCGCAACCAAGTTATCTCACCGCCTTCGGTAAGCTTGCAGAGATGGTGCCGCTTGCATCGTGGAAGGCCTATTTCAAATGGCACGTGATCAGCCACTACGCACCGTACCTGTCGAAGTCACTTGTCGATGACAGCTTTGCCTTCTCCGGTACCGTGCTGCGCGGTGTGCCCGCCAACGAAGAGGCTTGGAAGCGCGGTGTGCGGTTGGTCGATGGTTCGCTCGGTGATGCATTGGGCAAGCTTTATGTGGCGAAACACTTTCCACCGGAAAGTAAAGCGCGCATGGAAAAACTGGTCGAAAATTTGAAACTCGCGTTCGGGCAGAGTATCGACGGCCTCGACTGGATGGGTGCTCAGACCAAACAACAAGCGCGCAAGAAGCTGGAGCTGATGAATCCCAAGATCGGCTACACCAGCAAGTGGCGCGATTATTCTGCAATTACCATCGTCAAGGATGACTTGATTGCCAATTTGCGCAGCATTAGTGCGGCTGAGTACGAGCGCAATATTTCGCGTCTGGGTAAACCTGTCGATCGGAGTGAATGGAGCATGACACCACAAACCGTCAATGCATCCTACAGCCCGTTGCGCAACGAGATTACGTTCCCTGCGGCAATTTTGCAGCCACCGTTCTTTGACCCGTCGGCGGATGATGCGGTCAATTTCGGCGGGATAGGCGGGGTCATTGGCCACGAGATCGGCCACGGTTTTGACGACGCGGGTAGTCAGTACGATGAAGTCGGCAATTTGCGTAATTGGTGGACAACCGAGGATCGCGAGAGATTCACCGCCAAGACCAAGGTGCTGATAGCGCAATACTCCGCGTATTCGCCTCTGCACGGTTACAACGTGAATGGCGCGCTTTCGCTCGGCGAAAACATCGGCGACAACTCGGGACTTGCCATTGCATACAAGGCTTACAAGTTGTCCCTTGTCGGCAAGCAAGGGGCTGTGATTGACGGCTTTACCGGCGAGCAACGTTTGTTCCTCGGCTGGGCGCAGATATGGCGCACTGCACCCCGCGACGATGCGATGATCTTGCAGCTCAAGACGGGGCCACATTCACCCGGGTCGGTTCGCGGCACCGCCACAGTTCGCAATCAACCGGGTTTTTACAGTGCCTTTGGCGTGAAAGAGGGCGACAAGATGTATTTGCCACCCGAGCAGCGCGTCACAATCTGGTAAGCGTGATAAGGGAGGCGGCAGCGAGGCAGACCGGGTTTGGAAAGTGAAGCGAAACAGGTTGTGGTTGAGAGGCAAGAAGTCCTAAAGTTGTGAAACTAATAACCCCGAATCCTTTACGTATCCTTTGAGTTTAGTCTCCAACCGCCGGCTTACCAGCCAAACGTCACCTTCAGCCACGGCCAGACCGTCGATAAAAACCACGTCCAGCCCCCGGCGACGAGTAGATAGCGAAACAGTTTGCCGACGGCAAATAACGCCATACACGCCCAGAAGTTAAAGCGCATCCAGCCGGCGGCCACGCATAGCGCGTCG
>JACMOJ010000325.1 GCA_014378085.1 Burkholderiales bacterium
CAGTTTTTGTTGACTGATTTAACCGCTAGTCGGGCAACTGCAGCAGGGTTTCTACTTACGATTCGGCGGACATCAACTGCAGAAAAGCGGCTAGACTGTGTTTAGGGGATAAGCTTAAGACAACCAATTTGATTGCGCGGTTTGCCGCCAAACCAATTCGTTTATTACATGATCATCTAACGCAAAGCGTGATGCAACACACCGGGGAACGTTTTTGGTATCGATAGGCGCCGTCTGGTGTTGATGCGCAATGCGTGTCCGGATGCGCCGCTCCTTGTACGATCGGAGTCGATCGGCGTCGAAAGGTGCGAGCCCATCCAGTTGTCTTCTGCCAGATGCTCGCGGAATTTGCATGCGTAAGCGTTCATGTAAGTCTCGGTCAATAGAAATTATCAGCGTCAATTCAATTCCGAAATGGCTGCTGATAATGGTGAGTTGCATATTCGCCACGGCTCAGGTCACCGCCGCTGAATTTCAATTGAGCGGAAAACGCGACGGCAAAATCGCGCTCATGATGTCGGGGAATATCGAGCCGGACGATGGCGCGACACTTCGCTCGCTGATCTTGATGGCGCAGACAAAAGCGTTAAAGATTAGTCAGCTTTCGTTGAACTCGCCAGGCGGTTCCGTAGTTGCAGGGGCCGACTTAGCAACTACCGTACGGAAATCAGGCATAAGCACATCTGTTGACGATGCGAGCGTGTGCGCGAGTTCTTGTTTCATGGTGTTCGCCGCTGGCATGGATCGCGTAGCTTCGGCTCAGGCCCGAATCGGGGTGCACAGTGTCACGTCCAGCACTACGGGCGAAACACGGCTGGCAAAATCGGTGACGATCGACATGGCACGACTGCTAGCCGACTTCGGTGTGCCGCCTTCGATTTTGGGCCGAATGGTCACAGCCAAGCCTGACGACATTGCTTGGTTAACCGCTGAAGAGCTTCGAGCAATGACTCGCCCTTCAAAAATAGAACCTAGTAGAAGCGGCTATGCGGAACGCGTTGCGTCCGATGTTGCATCGTTGACGCCGGTACGGGCATTAGCTACTGCAAACGAGATTCAGCAGGCTCGCGAGCTGACCAGCAAGGGACTGACTCTGGTAAGAGCATCACGCCCTAGCGACGCTCTCGCATTTCTACAAAAGGCGGTTTCCTTGAACCCGTTTGATGCTGACACCGCTGCCAATTACGGTGAGGCACTGTTTCAAGCTGGCCAATTCGTCTCGGCGAAAGATTTTCTTGCCCTCGCGATCCGCCTCAATCCGAAGCGGGGTGGCGCGCACGGAACTCTTGCGCTAACGCTTGCTGCCACGGGCGACATCGATTGGGCAAAAGACAGCTTCATTAGTTACTACAAACTTGCAAATCACAAAGACGTGATCCGCGAGCAACTGCTCCGCTGGCGCAGCGACGCCTCGTCGTCGCCCAACCTGCGGCGCTCCGCCGACATGGCGATCCGGTCGCTTGATATCGGCTGAGTTACCGATGACGTTTGAACACTTCCCCCTCCCATTGGATAACAAAAAACACCATGAGTGATGTATCGCCCCCTGATCATGAAGAGGATGCCGTATTGAGCATCGTGCTTCTGTTGATCGCCATACTGTGCCTCGGCTTCAGCTTTTACGCAATGACGGTCGGCTACCGCGATCTTGTCGGCAGCACCATCGGCTCCGCCGCGCTCGCACTGATACTCGTCCTCATGCTGTTCGCCTTGAATTATCGACTCCGACGCGGGCTGTTAAGTGGCATCCGCGCGGCTGACGTCGTGGTGCTGATGATCCTGTATTTCGTCGTGGTGCTGGCAAGTTTCAGCGGCATGTTCAACAAGTTCTACAGCACCTTCATGCACGACGAGCTAATCAAAGAAGAACTGCAACAAAAGATCACGGCTGTGCAAACGCTGAAGGAGCGTGCCGTGGCTGAACTGACCAGCGAGGCGGCTGAAAAATTGCGCGCACAGGTCGAAAGCAAAATTGGTCAGCTCTCAGCGCAAATTCAAAATCCGCAGGAGCCTGGGCTAGGGCAAAAAGCGCAAGCGATTCTCGCTGATACTGAAGCGTTGTTGGGCGAAAAACTCACCCGCCTGCTTGGTCGTGACACCACGACTAATGGCCTGAAAAAACTCTCCGATAGTTACGCCGAAATGATGCGCAGTGCGCTTGAGAGAAACCAAAAAATGGTGGAGCTCAACGAGCCCGAACGCCGCGCCTACGTCGGCATTCTCACCAAAGATGCCAAGACGATGAATGATCGCCTTACCGAGAGCCTGCGTGCGGTCAGCAGCAAAACCGAGGTCGCACGCAGCGATGCGTTAGTAGCGCTGCAAGATGCCGTTAATTTTTATAAGGGAGCCGGTTCAAAAACGAGCGCGCTGGTCAAGGATAAAAAATTCGAATATGACGAATCTATCCGTGTGGAAAACGACGAGATAGGAAAGATCAGCCATACCTATCGTTCTGCCCTCATGCACATCAACCACTGGGCGGTGTGGGTGGCGGCATTTCTCGCGCTGATGATCGATTTGATTGTGCCGCTATTTGTTTACTTTCTGACACCGCGCGGGCGCACCGGCGCAGGTATCAGCGGTCTGGTGAAAAAGGATCGTGGCAGACACAACGACATCGCTTGGTCGCAAAGCAATAAATAGGCGCATCCCAATATGACTACTTCACCAAGAACTTTCGATAATCCGGGCGGCACGACCAGCGCCGGTACGTCGACACCTAAGCCGCTACATGAGCCCAACATCCGCGCACCGGAGGACGCTGATCTGCCGCCGATACCGTCAGCCGCTCCCGCTTATTCGACCCCGCCAGCCTATGCCCCGCCCAAGCCACCGCCTACCGAACCCACTAACTTCATGGAGTTGCAGACGGTGTTGCGTCAGATGGACAGCAACTTTATCTTTCCCGTTGGCATGCCCGGATCGGGCAAGACTGTCGCGCTCTATTGCATGCTTCGCTACCTGTTGACTGCGAATTCACCGGGCCGATTGCATCCCTTCAATTCGCCTTGGAAGGCGGTGGATCGGACTGGCGTGATTCTGGCCGAGATCGACAGGATGTTTCGCGAAGCCAAGTTGCCCATGTCAACCCAAATGATTATTGATAATCAGCTAGCGGTTACCAAGCAGGCAAATTATGAATTCGCGCCGCACAACAGCAGTTTCCCGCCGTTACGATTGACATTTGTCGATATTGCAGGCGAAAAATATCAGGATTTCCTCGAGCGCGAAAGATTCCCGCCGGGCATGGACGTTTTCTTTCAGGTTGGAGGGCTGTCACTAACATTTCTGCTCGTAACATCTACCGAAGAAGCAGCGCGTGACGATCGGCTGTTTAGTCTCTTTTTGGGACATATTGCCAAAGTGGATCCTAGTTTTCGCAATGCGCGAGCAGTGGTTGTCCTGACTAAATGGGATACGTACGGCGGCAAAGACACCTCTGCCCAGTTTGTCGAGCGGTGGATGCCTATGACCTATGCCGCGACGCGCAATCCTGCGAACGCGTTGATGGCGTTTACGGTGGGCAGTGTGGGCAAAGATAGCGATGGCCAAACTGATTGGTTGCGCACGTTCAATCCGGCGCCTGCCGAAGCGTTGTTTAAATGGATCTATCGATCAATCACCAACAAAAATTTGGATCATAAGCCATGGTGGCAGCGCTTTTTGAAGGGGATTTAAGGTACGCG
>JACMOJ010000037.1 GCA_014378085.1 Burkholderiales bacterium
GCGTACTTTGAGTCTGACATGCAGGCTGTATTGGCCGGGAGGTAGCGCGCGTTCACGTCTAACCCACGTGTTGCGATCTTCATGATGCACACACACTACGACAATCTAAAAATATCGCGCACGGCGCCTCAAGAAGTAATTCGCGCTGCATATCGAGCACTGGCGCAAAAATTTCATCCTGATCGCAATGCGGGCGATGCGGAAGCAGAGCGCGTCATAAGAGTCCTTAACCAGTCGTACGAGGTGTTGCGCGATCCGATAAAACGCGTTGCGCACGATGCTTGGATTGCACAACAAGAATCGATGACAGCTGTGCCGCCTGCAGTGGCAACGCCGTCAGTCCAGCGCCCGCCACCACCACCACCCGCACCAGCCCCACGACCGTATCAGGCATCGCGCGTGCCGCGTCCGGCACTCCCCGCGCAGCGCCCTCTAATACTGCGCATCGTTGCGCACGTCTTCAATTACTGGTTCATCTATCTGGCGCTGGGAATCTGGATCTGGTGGGCGAACACGGATCATTCCTTGCCTGCGACTCCGAGTATCGCGCCGAAGTTAGCCAGCTCACCGCCGCCTAAGGCGCGCTATGTTCGACCTGTTCAAGCACCGAACGGTTACAGCTTTCCGCGGACGGACGGTTACGTTGACGGATATCCATTGCTATTTTCGGGTGGCATGTCCTCGCTAACTGTTGATAACAGCCAAAACGATTCCGATGTGTTTGTGAAGCTCGTGAACCTCGACGTCGCCGCCCCCACACCGGTGCGGCATTTCTTCATTCGGGCGGGCAGTCAGTTTCGCGCCAGCGAAGTGGTGGCGGGCAATTTCGACGTCCGCTACCGCGACCTGAATAGCGGCGCCCTGTCACGATCCGATGCGTTTGTGCTGACCGAAACAACTACCTACGAAGGAACCCGTTATAGCGACATGACGATGACCCTTTACAAGGTTCGCAACGGCAATATGAAAACGCATGGCCTCGACGAAAGTGAGTTTTAAATAGATCCATGTTTTTTTTGCAGCGTAACGCCGCGTTATTTATCCGTCCCTCTGAAGCAGAAAGCAACAATTAAATGTTTGGATTCTTCGAGAAAAAACCGGTCACCGCTCTCGACTCAATGATTGGCGCGGTTTACGGCAACGCGCCACCCAAAAGCCGTGCCGACCTCGGGCATGCAGCGGAATCAGCGAGCGAATTGCTGCAGGCTGGTCGTGGATGTACGCGAGATTTCCGAGCATGCCAATGCGCTGGATTCGGGGCCGATACTGTATTTGACTCGCGAGCTAGCGACATGATGAAATCGGCTATGGGTCGTAAACGCGTAATTTCGGAGAAAGCTGGTTCTGCGTGAGCGAAGCTCTCCACACTCACTACAGCAATTTGTCGGTTGCTGAGGACGCGCCAGTTGAGGTGATTACCGCATCACTCAATGCGTTGACCGCGAAATATTCGGAGGAAAGCTATCCGGGTGATGCAGAAGCAACCCGCATTCGGCGTGTACTGTTGGCGTCGTACTACGTTCTCGTTTCGCCAGTGGAACGGCGCAAACACGACGAATGGATACAGGCCAGACGAAACGCAAGTTTGACCGCAACAATCGATCCGGCGCTTTCTCCGCCGGTAAA
>JACMOJ010000326.1 GCA_014378085.1 Burkholderiales bacterium
CCCACGAAAACGTTCATTTGGGCCATCGACGATTGGCCGTTATCGATATCGCAGCCAGCACCCAGCCGATGACAACCGCAGACGGTCGTCACACCATTGTCTTCAACGGCGAGATTTATAACTATCGAAGCTTGCGTGATGAGCTGCGCGCGTTCGGTAGGCACTTTGCCACCAACGGCGACACGGAAGTGATGTTGCAAGCGGTTGCTCAGTGGGGCGATGGCGCATTGCAGCGCGTTGAAGGTATGTTCGCCTTTGCGAGTTTCGACAAGGTGGATCAAACACTGCTAGTGGCGCGCGACCATCTCGGTGTGAAACCGCTGCATTTTGTTGCCGATACGGCTGTGTTTGCTTTCGCCTCAGAACTCAAGGCGTTGACTGAACATCCGGCGGTTTCAAAAAATATCAGCCTCGATGCATTGGGGCTTTTTTTGGAATGCCAGTATATTCCTGCGCCACTGACGATTTACCGCAATGTCTACAAACTGGAAGCCGGGCACGCGCTGAGGCTTAGCGTCAACACCGGCGACGTCGCGAAGTGGCAATACTGGTCACTCGATTATCAGCAGAAGTTGGCGGTGTCTGATGACGAGGCCATCGATATGTTGGATCGTGAACTACGCCGCTCGGTTGAGTCGATGCTGGTGGCGGATGTCCCGCTTGGCGCGTTTGTCAGCGGCGGTGTGGATTCAAGCGTCGTCGCGGCGTTAATGACGGATCTCACCGGCAAATCCATTGAGACCTTTAACTTAGGTTTCCTGAATCCATCCGGCGCGCCGGACACCACAGAAAGCGAACACGACGAAGCGGCGAAAGTTGCGACACACTTGGGCAGCAACCACCATGCGTTGATGGTCAAACCATCCGATGTCACGGATGCGTTTTCTGAATGGGTAGATGTGTTTGACGAACCCTTCGGCGACCAAGCGGCATTGCCGACCATGTTGCTGTCAAAACTGACGCGCCAGCATGTGACGGTCGCACTCACCGGCGAAGGGGCGGACGAACTTTTTTCAGGTTACGCCAACTATCGCAAGCGGGTGTCGGAAGAAAGAATCTCCGGCGTATTGGGTGCCAGCGGATCGCCCTTCCCTGCCTTGTTGAAAATGTTGCCGGCCGCGGCACGCAAAGATCGTCTTATCAAGGCCATCATGCAGCCGCTTGCCAAGCGTTACGCGACCATTCCCAATGTGTTTGATCGCGCACTGCAACCGGCACTTTTCTCAGACGCATTGCTAGCGGCGCAGCGAACACACATCGCCGACTATGCCGCCAAGTTTCACGACGAGTGCAACGCGCGCGACTACATCGAAAAAATCATGTATGTGGATATGCGCCTTTGGTTGCCGGATGACCTATTGACCAAGGTTGATCGCGCGACGATGGCGTATTCGCTCGAAGCACGGGTTCCTTACCTAGACCATAAGTTCGTTGAATTTGTAGCGCGGCTTGACCCCGCGCTCAAGCAGCGCGGCAAGACGACGAAATATGCACTGAAGAAATTGGCGTCGAGGTATCTTCCAGAGGAGATCGTCTATCGAAACAAGCAAGGCTTCGTCATGCCGCTTACAACATGGCTGCAATCCAGTCTCAAACCACAAGTTGATGCCGCGCTTGGCTCGCAAGGAAGCGGCGGACTGGCTAGGCGAGGCCTGTTTCGCGAAGGCGCATTGGCAACGCTGCAGGCCGAGCATTCAACCGGCCGCAGCAATCATGCGGGGCGCATCTGGGCATTGACGGTACTGGAACAATGGTTCCAGCGTTACGCCCCAGAATTTTCACTGTGAGCCCTATTTACTGTGAACCCCATTTACTGTGAACCCCATTTACTGTGAGCCCTGAGCAGACGCTTTCGATTTTGCATACCGAGTCGTCGATCGGTTGGGGCGGACAAGAAATTCGCATCCTGACAGAAGCGCGCGGCATGCTTGATCGCGGACACAAGGTCATGCTGCTAACCCCGCCGCACGCAGAGATGCTGCCAGCCGCGAAGCGAATGGGGGTGCCGGTGGAGGCCATCGATATCGCCAAAAAACGTGTTGGCCCCTTGCTTAATTTGAGGACATGGCTTGCGTCGCATGGCCGACACTATGACGTCATCAATACGCATAGTTCGACCGATTCGTGGCTGACCGCGATCGCCTGCAAAACCTTGCACAACATGCCGCCAATTGTACGTACCCGACATGTATCCACCGCAATCAACAATCATTGGTCAGCGCGGTGGCTGTATACCAAAGCGACCACGCATATCGCCACCACCGGTGAGGCGCTCAGAGTGCAACTCCACCGCGACAATGGCTACGCACTAGAACGCATGACCTCGGTCCGCACCGGCATCGATTTAAGACGTTTTATACCGCTCAACAAAAGCCGGGTGCGCATAAAGTTGCGAATTCCTGAACACCCCACTATCGGCATTTTGGCGACATTGCGCGACTGGAAGGGGCATGATTTTTTGCTCGATGCGATACAAATGTTGCGCACGCAGTTCCCCGAATGGCGGCTGATTATCGTTGGTGATGGCCCGCAGCGCGCCCGTCTTACTGCTCGCGTACAAGACGAACATCTCGCTGACATTGTCCGATTCGTCGGCAACGTCGATAACGTACCCGAGTGGTTATCAACCCTCGATATTTTTGCGCTTCCCTCTTACGGTGATGAGGGGGTGCCGCAGGGAATCATGCAAGCGATGGCGTGTGGTTTGCCAGTGGTATCCACGCTGGTTGGGGCGATTGCAGAGGCGGTGCAAGACGGCAGCACGGGCCTGTTAGTGAAACCGAAATGTGCCTCAGCACTTGCCGAAGCCTTGGAAAAACTCATGGCGGATGAAGCGTTGCGGAAGCAGATGGGGCAAGCTGGCCGAGATTTTGCGGTGACGTCATTTGGTATCGACGTCATGTTGGATCGTATGACCGAGGTGTTTCATCGCGCGATCGACACCGGCGGGGAGCGATAGTCATGTGTGGCATCGCCGGATTCTTCGCTAAACACAACGTACCCGCTGAAACGGCGGAGGCAATGATGGCGGCGTTGAAGAATCGCGGCCCCGACGCGCAGCACAGCGTTCGCTGGAATGCACAATGGAGCCGCGCCGGGGATATGGCCGACGCACAGAATGCACTCATTCATGCGCGCCTTTCGATCATTGACCCACGGCCCATTTCAGATCAGCCGATGCAAACCGATGATGGCTCGATCTGGATTTGTTACAACGGTGAAGTCTACGATTGGGCCGAGCACGCTGAAGAACTTAAGTCCGCTGGCGCGGTATTTACAACCCGATCCGACACAGAATTCATCTTGCATGCCTATCAGCACTGGGGCATCGATATGATTTCGCGGCTGCGCGGCATGTTTGCGATTGCCATTCTGGATTTGCGCATAAACAAGCTTTGGTTGATTCGTGATCGCATGGGCTTAAAGCCGATGGTTTATTCTTTAGTCAATGGGAACTTGGCGTTTGGTTCGACAGTACGTAGCGTGCTCCCGTTCGTGCCAAGCAACGCGCGCCATTGGGACCGATACGCCATCGACGCCTATCTTGCACACCGGTACGTGCCAGCACCGCGAACGATCTTCGAAAATATTCGGCGCTTGCCGAATGCGCATTGGTTGTCGTTCGATCTGATAACACGCAACATCAAAACCAAGTGTTATTGGACGCCAACAAACGAACTGGCCACGGCGCCTATCCCTGAAACTGAATGGTTGGCCACACTTGATGCCGCAGTGTCGATGCGCACGGTTGCGGATCGACCGCTCGGTGTGTTTCTATCGTCGGGAATTGACTCATCCACTGTCGCATCGCGGCTCGCCCTAGCTGGTCACTCGTCGCTACAAACCTTTACTGCCGGCTTTGACAAGCCCGAACTAGATGAGTCCCCCACTGCGGCAAAAATCGCCGCCACGCTCGGCTTTCCAAATCAGATCATTGCGGTCCCTTTAAGTGTTCGCGACGACATTGATCAAATCATCGCGGATCTTGATGAGCCATTCGCCGACCCGTCGGCGATACCGAGCTGGTATCTTGCACGCGAGACCACCAAACATGTGAAGGTGGTTTTAGGCGGGGACGGCGGTGATGAACTGTTCGCGGGATACAAACGGTTTGATAAACATTTAACAACAAGCTGGCGTCGGAAAGTATTTGGCGGCACCAACAGTGGTCTGCACAATCGAGATCTCGCCGGCACGGGGGTGTCGAAGTTTTTTGATGAGGTTCGGCTTGATTGGTGGAACGCGTACAGCCTGCGTTTTTCAGGCTTTACGCCGTCTCAGCGCGCCGCGCTGCAGCCCGCCCTCGAAGGCAAAGGTCCAGTCTATTGGCGCGGCTTAGGTAGTAAATCAGGCACTAAATCGGGCACTAAATGGCTGGAAACTGCCGATCCGCGCGGGCCTGTATCGGAACTACTCGAAATAGATCGTCTGAACTATTTACCTGAATACATTCTGCGTAAGGGTGATCTTTGCACCATGGCGCATGGCTTGGAGTTACGCGCGCCGCTGTTGGACCATCAATGGGTTTCGCTGGTCAACAACATGCCAATCGCGCAACGGTTTACGCGGCCCGCCAAACAGCTGCTCAGCGCCGCAATGCCACAGCTTGCGGCGTTCGATCTCTTCAACGCCAAGAAAAAAGGCTTCAATCCGCCGCTAAACACGTGGCTAGAAAAGGATTTGGCCGATCGGCTAGAGGATATGCCCGCAAATCTTGAACGCCTCACGGACGGACAAATACGCGGTAACGCCGCCAAACAGTTATTGATCTACTACCGTCGCGGCAAGAAACGTTATGCCGAGCAAGTCTTGCAATTGCTGTTCCTCGAAATGTCGCTTGCGCAGCTCGACAAACTGCGGAAGGATTTGCCGTGAACATCAGTCCGGCAGAAGCGTTGAAAGCGGAACGTGTACTGATCATCAACGTGACAAGAATCGGCGACACGCTGCTTGCCACCCCGGCCATTTCGGCCATCGCTGCGCACTTTCCGAACGCAACGATTACCTGCCTCGGCCATCCGCAGCGGGCGGAAGTATTGGAGCACCTCCCCTACCTTGCCAAGGTTGGAAGCATCACCAAGCGATCTGCTTGGTCGCGCGGCTGGAAAGATGTGTTCACACATCCTGAGTATGACTACGCATTTGTCTGGGGCCAAGATGCTGCACTCGTGCGTTATGCACTTCGTAAAGCGCGCCGAGTGATCGCTGAACGTCAGCGTAACGTTGCGATTAACCACAAGCTCACGTTTGCCTTTGACGCGCCACCGCAAAACAGCATTCATGCGGTGGCGTGGTTTCTGGCGATGCCGCAGGCCGTTGGCATTTCCGCGCAGGGTCTTGGGCTCGACGTTGTAATTACGAAAGATGAAAAAGCAATCGCTGCTAAAACCATGTTCGGCATTCTTGGCGCTTCAAATCACTTTCCAAAAGTGGGATTTCAAGTCGCCAGTTTTACGACCAAAGCATGGCGCGATTGGCCGATTCAGCGTTTTATTGATTTGGCGCTGCGAATTATTCAACACTACCCCGATGCACGTTTCATTTGTTTTGGCGCACTGAGCGACCAACCGCGTATCGCTGAATTAGAGCGTTCGCTGCGGGGACGCGTGATTAGTTTTGCCGGCAAGACCACGTTGCGTGAAACCGCAGCGTTGATGTTGCATTTAGACCTCTACGTTGGGATTGATACCGGCCCCACACATCTCTTCAGCGCGTTAAAGAAACCAATGGTGGTGATGTACCACCCATCGATCCCCAGCGCACTCTACAAGCCACTCGACCACCCGGCGTTGTACGCAATTGACCACCTTCTTGCCGGACCGACGTGCCGCGACAAAATTTCGATGAATGAAATTGATCCTGAGGTTGTATGGCGTGCGGTGCACGGCGCACTAGAAGGCGAAGCGTCTATACATCCCGGAATGCGCGTTCCAGGAATTGAAAAGGGCGTCGGCCCGTGGCCGGGTGACGCCCTTCCCTACCGTTGATATCGACTTACGCGGCGATTCATGATTTAGAAGTACGCCTCTTCCATCGCCAGCACGCTACTCGCACCATTGATGACAGCCTCGGCATAACCGTCGGCAAACGGCAGGATATGGTCGGCGAAAAAGCGCGAGGTCAATATCTTCGCTTTCAAGAAGTCGGTATCGCCCTCACCCTTCGATAACTGATCCGCCGCCACAATAGCTGAACGCGCCATAATCCAGCCGCCGCATACGGTGCCCGCCAACATCAGGTAGTGAACGGCACCGGCGTTAACCGCACCTTGGTTTTCTTTGAAAGTGAGGGCGATCCACTCGGTGGCTCGTTTGAAATCTTCCAGACCGCGCGTGAGCGTCTTGCCTATCGCCTTTAGATTAAGATCCGAGGATGCGTTTAACGTCACGGTGGTCTTTTGCATTTCCGCGATCAATGCCAGCGCCGTTTGCCCGCCCTCGCGACCAACCTTGCGGCCCACCAAATCGTTCGCTTGGATGCCTGTGGTGCCTTCGTAGATCGCTGAGATGCGCGAGTCGCGGTAATACTGCGCTGCGCCGGTCTCTTCGATGAAACCCATACCGCCGTGAATTTGCACACCAAGTGAAGTAACCTGAATACCCGCCTCAGTCGCGTATCCCTTCACAATCGGGATCATCAAATCGACCAGCGCTTGGTTAAAGCGTTTGGTTTGTTCGTCTTCGGCGCGATCGGCCAGATCGAGGCATTTAGCAGTCCAATATATCAGCGCGCGGCAGGCTTCCGCGTATGCACGCATGGTCAGCAGCATGCGCTTGATGTCGGGGTGATAAATGATCGGCACGGATTTCGGTGACGCACCCAAACTCGCCGGTACTGGTGTCGTCGGGCGTCCCTGCACCCGTTCGCGAGCCCATACCAAGGCGTGTTGGTAGGCGCGTTCAGCAATCGATACACCTTCCAAGCCGACACCCAAGCGCGCGGCGTTCATCATCACAAACATGTATTCCAAGCCACGATTGATTTCGCCGATAGGGTAGCCAATTGCGCCGCCGCGTTTATCATCTTCACCATAGATCATTACACACGTCGGGCTCGCATGAATGCCAAGTTTGTGTTCGATGGAGGCGCATTTCACATCGTTGCGCTCGCCGAGCGAGCCGTCGGCATTGACCATCACCTTCGGCACGAGAAACAGCGAAATGCCCTTCACACCTTCCGGCGCACCTTCCACCCGTGCCAGCACCAAATGGATGATGTTTTCCGTGTAGTCGTGATCACCATAGGTGATGAAGATTTTCTGCCCGGTGATTTTGTAACTGCCGTCGCCAACGGGCACGGCCTTGGTGCGTACCAGCGCAAGATCTGAACCGGCCTGAGGCTCGGTTAGATTCATCGTGCCAGTCCATTTGCCCGCCGTCATGTTCGGCAGAAACTTATCCTTCAATTCCTGTGAGGCATGTTGGTCAAGCGCCTCAATGGCCCCTAACGTCAACAATGGGCAGAGTTTGAACGCCATGTTCGCACTACCCAGCATTTCAGAAACCGGCGTCGCAACAACATGCGGCAATCCCTGCCCGCCAAATGCCACCGGCGCTTCGAGACCGCTCCAACCACCTTCCACGTACTTCCAATAGGCATCTTTGAAGCCCTTGGGTGTTGTCACATTGCCGTTTGAAATCTTTGCGCCTTCCTTGTCGCCAGAACGATTCAGGGGGGCCAACACCTCGCTTGAAAACTTTCCGGCTTCCGACAAGATGGCGTCGACGAGATCATCCGTAACATCTTCACAACCGGGCAGCTTGCTGATGTCCGAGATGCCAACGACGTGTTTCAGAACAAACGCAATATCTTTCAGCGGAGCGGTGTAGTGGGACATGATTATCTCGGTAAATTAGGCGGCGGGACTTTTTGATAGCGCTGGAAACTGGAGCTTGCAGGTCAAAGGGCAGCCGTCAGTTCGGGCACCAAGGTGAACAGATCACCGACCAAGCCGTAATCGGCCACTTGGAAAATGGGCGCTTCTGGGTCTTTGTTGATCGCCACGATGACTTTGCTGTCCTTCATGCCTGCAAGGTGTTGGATTGCCCCCGAGATACCGATCGCGATATAAAGTTCAGGTGCGACGACCTTACCGGTCTGGCCGACCTGATAGTCGTTTGGCACAAAACCCGCGTCGACTGCCGCGCGTGAGGCACCTAGTGCTGCGCCGAGTTTGTCGGCGAGCGGCTCCAAAAACTGACGATACCGATCACCATCCCCCATGCCTCGGCCGCCCGAGACAATGCGTTTGGCTGCGACCAGCTCCGGACGATCTGACTTGGTAAGTTCTTGGCCGGTGACCTTCGACAGTCCGCTGTCAGCGGGCGCAGGTACATTTTCGATTACCGCACTCCCACCGGTTGCCGCAACCGCATCAAAACCGGTTGCGCGCACCGTCAATACTTTGATGTTGTCCGCTGACTTCACCGTGGCGAAGGCATTGCCGGCATAAATGGGCCGCACAAACGTATCAACACTTTCCACGGCGATGACATCCGACAGCTGTGCGACATCGAGCAAGGCCGCGACGCGCGGCGCAGTATTTTTTCCAGCCGCGGTGGCCGGAAACAAAACATGTGAATACTGCGTCGCGAGGCCCACTACCAATGGCGCGAGATTTTCTGCAACGGCCGAGCCCAGATGCGGCGCATCGGCAACCAATACTTTATTCACGCCCAATACTGCTGCTGCGGCGCCCGCTGCTGCGGCACAA
>JACMOJ010000327.1 GCA_014378085.1 Burkholderiales bacterium
GGGACTTCGGTTTGGCGCGGCTAGGCCTTCGCCGCCTTCACCCATTTCACGTTGCCAATTGACAGCCCGGCGATTTTTTTCTTACCACCGTAAATAAGATTGACAATGCCACGAGACACCATCACTGCTGAAAAGATGGACGTCAAGATTCCCAAGCAATGTACGACCGCAAATCCACGCACTGGCCCCGAGCCCCAGATTAATAGTGCAAGACCCGCGATCAGGGTAGTGATGTTCGAATCGATAATCGTGTCAAGCGCTCGTTCATAGCCGGTCTGGATTGCCATCTGCGGCGACATGCCGTTGCGCAGCTCTTCACGGATACGCTCATTGATGAGTACGTTTGCATCAATGGCCATGCCGAGCGTCAAGGCGATCGCCGCAATGCCTGGCAGTGTGAGGGTTGCTTGCAGCATCGAAAGCAGCGCAATCAAGAACAACAGGTTCGCCGCGAGAGAAATAACCGAGACCACACCGAACAGCGCGTAGTAAATAACCATAAATACGGTGATCAGCGCAAAACCAAACAACAACGAGTTTTTGCCTTTGTCGATGTTTTCAGCACCCAAGCTGGGACCGATGGTGCGTTCCTCAATGATTTCCATCGGCGCGGCAAGCGCGCCAGCACGCATTAACAAAGCCAGATTCTTTGCTTCCAACGAACTGGAAATACCCGTTATCTGGAAAGTTGCACCTAGCTCGCTTTGAATCGTCGGCCAGCTCAGCACTTCAGGCTTACCCTTTTCGATCAGAATCACCGCCATGTTCTTGCCGACGTTTTCACGGGTGGCCAAGGTCATCGCCCGGCCGCCAGCACCATCTAGCCTTACTGTCACGTTGGGCCGGTTGCCCTGTTGGGTATCAAAACCCGGCTGCGCGTCGGTAACTTTGTCGCCCGTCACGATAATCTGTTTACGAACAATAACAATCTCACCGCTAGCGCCAATCATTTTCTCGGTGTTAAACGGCGCCGGCTCATTTCGAAACTGCTCGAACGAGCGACCACCCGCAGCGTGCTCTTCGGCGACCATCCTAAACTCAAGTGTTGCGGTACGACCAATAACGTCCTTCGCGCGGGTTGGATCAGTCACGCCAGCTAATTGAATAAGAATACGATCAACGCCCTGCTGCTGCACGATGGGCTCCGATACACCCAATTCGTTCACGCGCTTGCGAAGTGCGGTGATATTTTGCTGTAAGGCGGCTTCCTGAAGCTTAAACACAGTCTCAGGCTTCATGGTCAAGCTGACGACGATTTCTTCACCTTGCGTTGTATCCTTGATCGCCAGATCCGCGTACTGTGCGCCGAGTTCTTTCAACGCTTTATCGGCTTCAGTCCGATCCTTAAAGCGCACAACAACATTGTTACCGTCGCGCGAGATACCCGAATAGAACACTTTCTTATCCCTCAGCAAGGCGCGTGATTCACCGAGGTACCGATCAACCGCCTTATCCACCGCAGCTTTCATATCGACCTGCATCAGAAAGTGCACACCGCCGCGCAGGTCTAGGCCAAGATACATTGGCAGGGCATTTATCTTGGTCAACCAAGCCGGCGAATTGGACAGATTGAACAATGCCGCGACATACCCCTCGCCCAACGCCGACTGAATAGCATCACGAGCTTTGAACTGGGTATCGGTATCCTTAAATTTGATACGCAACGTTTCGCCTTGCAGATCCACGCCGTCGTTCGCAAAGTTTGCTGCCTTTAGCGCATCCGTCACGCGCGTCTGCAAACCGGCGTCTACCTTATTGGTACGCAGTCCGGACACCTGCACGGCAGGAGATTCACCAAACAAATTGGGGACGGTGTAAACAAACGCGACCACAAGTGCAACGGTGATCAGGGCGTATTTCCAAGCAGGATACTTATTCATTCAAACCTCAGCCAGTCGATATCATGCACGCGACGAGCGATACAGCTCGGCGCGGCAACGCATTACTACTTCGTTACGTCGTTGAAAGTACCTTTGGGCAGCAACATGGTCACCGCCTGCTTTTGCAAATGCAAGACCTTACCATCACCCACTTCCAAGCCGATATACCCGTCACCCACTTTCGTAATGCGACCAATGATGCCAACGGCAATGACTTCGTCGCCTTTTTGCAATCCATCGACCATAGATTTTTGCTCTTTGGCTTTCTTCATCTGTGGACGGATCATGAGGAAATAGAGCAGGATAAACATCAACAAAATTGGCAGCAAACCAATCAACGTGTCACCGCCTGATGCCTGAGCGGTTTGCGCGTGTGCGAGGCTAATCATAAAACTCTCCGATGTAAATTAGGGTGTTCGCGCTCAACCAAAATGAGCAGCTCGCGAGGGGAAGGTTGGGAATTACAGGTCAAGGCAAAAGACCTCGGCGGACTCCTACGCCTAACTTGGGCTGTAGTCACAAAAATCAACCTAAAATTATAGCGGATTCAGGCAATCTCTCCCCGGTGGGCTACCGCCAGCCTGATTGCGCGGGCAATCTGGATCTGGACTGTGCATATACACAGACATACTCATACACCGATGCACCGATATGCCGATACGGCTTTAGTCCGTGCCGCGCGCACGATCCGCGTAGAACTGAGTCCGAAAGGACTCGAATGCATCAACTTCAATCGCGGCCCGGATTTCGCTCATCAGCCGCTGGTAATAGTAGAGATTATGGATCGTGTTAAAGCGAGCACCGAGAATCTCATTGGTGCGCTGTAGATGGTGCAGATAGGCTCTGGTCGCGGTTTGGCAGGTATAACACTGACAGGTTTCGTCAAGTGGGCGGGTATCATCCCGATACTTGGCGTTGCGTATCTTGACATCACCATAGCGAGTGAATAACCAGCCGTTTCGGGCGTTGCGGGTGGGCATCACGCAATCGAACATGTCCATCCCACGCGCCACGGCCTCAACGAGGTCTTCCGGCGTACCGATGCCCATGACGTAACGAGGCTTATCCACCGGCAAGCGCGGCGCCGTGTGGTCCAAGATACGCAACATATCGTCTTTGGGTTCTCCCACGGATAGCCCGCCGATCGCATAGCCATGAAAGTTCATCTCTGCCAACGCGTGCAGAGATTCATCACGCAAATCTTCATACATACCGCCCTGCACGATGCCAAATAGCAGGTTCGGGTTTTCTAGACGATCAAATTCATCTCGACAACGCTGCGCCCAACGCAGCGATAGGCGCATCGATTGAGCGGCATGGTCATGCGTCGCGGGGTGTGTTGTGCATTCGTCAAAAATCATCGCGATATCAGAGTTTAAAATTCGCTGAATTCGCATCGACTCTTCTGGCGACAAGAAACACTTATCCCCGTTGACCGGTGACTGGAATGCCACACCCTCTTCGGTAATTTTCCGCAGATCTCCCAAGCTCCAAACTTGAAAACCGCCAGAGTCCGTCAAGATCGGCCGATTCCACGCCATGAATCGGTGTAAACCGCCATGTTTGGCGATGACCTCTAGCCCAGGACGCAGCCACAGATGGAAGGTATTACCGAGCACAATTTGCGCGCCGATTTCGTCTAGCTCCTGCGGACTCATCGCTTTGACTGTTCCATAAGTGCCGACCGGCATAAACACCGGCGTTTGGACCACTCCATGGGCAAGTTCTAGGCGACCGCGCCTCGCCACTCCGAGGCGGTTTACACTATTGGCAAGCAAGGTAAATCTCAATCGGTTCTCCAAAGTTTACAAAAATCAAAAGCCGTCGAGACAGCAAATCCGCTCACCAGCGTACCCAATCGCAAACTTTGTAGCGCCTGCGCGCCGACAAATTTGTGGCTACGCCAGCACCAATTTGAACAGAACTAACTGCGTGTGTCGTGGTCAGCATCTTCCCACGTTGGTTATACTGAAAAAAATTGTTAGCCATTTGGTTCGGTGCAGTACACTCAACAAGTTAAAAACGTTACCGGAACCGTTGCTTCTATGCTGCAAAAAACTGCTGTTAAGGACTTGAAGGTTGGCATGTTTATCGCCGACCTTGATCGCCCCTGGATGGATACCCCATTCCTGCTACAGGGTTTTGTGCTGGAAAATGCGCAACAAATCGGCGAGGTGCGCGCCCATTGCCAGTGGGTATTGGTCGATCCAATGCGTTCCAGTGGGCCTGAGTATGAACAAAAACCGCAGAAGAAAGAGCCGCCCAAAAAACGGGATCTCGGGACCGGCCCGATTGTTTCGGTGAATCGAACCGCAGCGCCAAAGCCACTGACAATCGACGAAATACGCGCGGCGAGCAAGGCGCAGGCTGCCGCGCGCTCCAGCGGTGACAGCACCAATCCAGACGCGAGTGGCGCCCTTCGGGCATCTAATTCGGAAAAGCTCTCGGCCGCTGGCAATCAACGCGCCAAGCTCGGTAAATTCGCCTTGCCGATCAGCCAGCGAGACGCTGAAAGCCCGACTTCCGCGCCCTCGCCACGACCCGGCTTGGCACCGGCGAGGGCTTCGCTCGGCGGCAAGGACCGCGGGGAATCCGGTGGTCTGCGCGGGTTGTTTGGCCAACTCAAGCAAGACGTGAAGAATTTGTTTTCCTCAGAGCCAAAGGACGACCTCGACTACGATCAATACGATGCGAAAGGTAGCGCGCCGCCGCCAATGGAGCGCCCGTCATTTATTCCTGAAAACGTGCAGCTCACGATATATGAGGATGTACAAGCGGTCGAATCCGAGTTAGGCGCAGCGACCACAGCGTTTACGAAGACACAAGATCTGTTGCAGCGAGTCGTCGCCGATATACGTTCCGGCAATCAGGTGCAGATGCAAGTCGTTGAAAGCGTCATTGAGGATATGGTCGACAGCATGGTGCGCAACCCCGACGCCATGATGTGGGTCGCGCGTATGCGTGAGCAGAGTACGGTGGCCTACGACCATGGCCTAAGTGTCGCCATCAATTTAGTCGCATTTGGTCGACATCTCGGATTTCCGAAGGAGCAGCTGGGTTCCCTCGGCGTCATGGGTCTGCTGCTCGATATCGGCAAGATCCGTATCCCAAAGGAAATGCTCGAAAAAAACACCACCCTCACTGCGGAAGAGTTTAAGGAAATGAAGCGCCATGTGACGTACAGCATGGAAATCCTAAGCCAAACACCAAGCGTTAAAACCGATGTGAGTGAAGGTGTCGCCCAACACCATGAGCGTATGGACGGCTCTGGTTACCCCCGTGGCTTGGCTGGCAAGAACATCAGCATATACGGCAAGATGTCCGCCATTGCCGACACCTATGCTGCCATCACGAAAAAGCGCCCCTACGCTGAACCCGCATCTCCCCACGAGGCGTTGCAAATGCTCTCAAACTGGAGCGGCACTTTGTTTCAGGCCGACATGGTGGAACACTTCATCCAATCGATCGGTGTTTTTCCAGTCGGCAGCCTGATAGAACTATCAACTGGTGAGGTTGCTGTCATCGTTTCGCACAATAAGCAGAAACGCCTTCGGCCAAAGGTTCTCGTGGTGACCGATCCAGACAAATCGCCGCGCAAACATCCCAGCGTGAAGGATTTGATCTATGACGTTTCCGAAAATCCCGTATTCATCAAACGTGGATTGGCAAGCAATGCGTTCGGCATCGATCCGAGCGAGTATTACCTGACATAACCCACCCATTAATATCGCTACCGTTATCGTTACCGTTATCGCTACCACTGCCCCACCCCCATCCAACTTCATGACCGATTCAGACCCGCCACAACAGCCAATCCCGTCCGCGCCGCGGCTAGAAACCGCGATGCGGACGCACGAAGCCGCTGAGGCCGCGGCGCCGCATGAGCACTTCTCCGTCACCCGCCAAGGTTTGGTTGCCGCGATTGCTAATGCAATTCAATTCGGACGTTTGTCGCAGCGCGCCGTCGCGCTGCTAATGGTGCAACTCGTGCGCTCGGACAAACTTGAAGCGGTGGTGGGAACGCCGACACTCGAAATCATGAAGCACGCGCTGCGTCGGCTCCCCGGGGCGCTCCGTGCCGCAGATCGCGCCGTGGCGGTGTCTGAGGACAAGATTGCCATCTTGCTGCCAAACCTCAAAAGCGCGATGCAGGCGCGGCTCGCGGCAGGCAAAATCCAGCGCACCCTTGAGCAAGGTTTTACGGTCGACGGCCAAAAGGTATTGGTGCGGCCGGTAGTGGGCATCGCAACCTACCCAGAACACGCGGAGCTGGCAGAGGAGCTCATCGTCCACAGCGATATCGCGGTGGGAATCGCCAATCAGCGTGATCTCGCGCAACACGTTTTTGAAGCGGAAGACCGGCGCGATTCTGACATCTACTTAGGCCTCGAAGCACCGCTTCGAGAGGCGCTTCGTACCAACCAACTGGAACTGCACTTTCAGCCGCAGATCGACGTCGCAACCGGCAAGGCAGTCTCCGCGGAGGCATTGCTGCGCTGGAACGCACCTGATTTTGGAATGGTTTCACCGGCAACCGTGATTCGGATCGCCGAGGCGAGTGGCATCGTCGGCGCGGTCACTGCCTGGGTGATCAACACCGCCCTTCGACAACAAGCGGATTGGTTGAAGCGTGGCCTTCTGGTGAAGCTTAGCCTTAACCTATCGACACTGAACTTAACCGACGTCGAATTGCCCGATGCCGTACAGCAGGCGCTCGGCACTTGGAATACGGAGCCGTCCACCATCACCTTTGAGATTACAGAAAGTGCGACGGTCAGCGATTCGGTGCGCTCGGCAGAAATTCTTGTCAGGCTTAAAGAGCTTGGCGTAAAACTTGCCATCGATGATTTTGGTACCGGTTATTCGTCATTGTCTTATTTGAAAAATTTTCCGCTTGATGAACTGAAGATCGACAGGCTCTTTATCCAGCAATTAAAGTCCTCCGTGGCCGATCAGAAAATCGTGAAGTCGGTCATCGCACTTTCCCACGATTTCGGCATGAAGGTGGTTGCGGAAGGTGTCGAAGATGACGCGACATTTCGCGAACTGAAAAAGCTTGGCTGCGACCTCGTCCAAGGGTATGCCTACAGCCCTGCGCTTGCGCCGAGCACCTTCATTGACTGGTTTCAGAAACATTGTTGACCAATTAAACTGATGCCAGAAGGCCCTGAAATCAAGCGCGCCGCCGATGTTGTGTCAGCCGCGGTTGCTGGCAAGCGCGCGCTGCTTGTTGAATTTGCGTTCCCGCAGCTGCGGTCCTACGGGCAAACGCTCAGTGGCAAAAAAATTCTGTCAGTGAATCCGCGCGGTAAAGCGATGCTCACCAGCTTTAGCGGAGGGCAAACCATCTACAGCCACAACCAGCTCTACGGCGAATGGGATGTGTTGCCGCGCGGTGCGGCAGCGCATCCGACCAAACAAATCCGCCTAGCAATTCACACCGACACCCATGTCGCCGTGCTGTATAGCGCGTCATCGATCGAAGTCATCAAAACCTGCGATGTCTCGTGCCATCCGTATGTGCTGAAGCTCGGTGTTGAGTTGCTAGATATTGCGACAACCCAGGAGATGGTGCTTGCACAAATTAATGCACCGCCGTTTTTGCGAAAGTCGCTGGCCGCATTACTCTTAGACCAAGGTTTTCTCGCCGGCATCGGCAACTACCTGCGCAGCGAAATTTTGTTCGTTGCACGCATTGCACCGAATGTACGAATTGCTGACCTTAGCAATCGCCAGAGGACTGCACTGGCGGTTGCGGCGCTTGGCCTGACACGCCAGTCGTATCACACTCACGGCATTACCAATGACGTTGTGCTTGCGCAACGTTTGAAGGCGCAGGCGTGGCCGTTTAGTCGCTATCGCCACTGGGTGTTTGGTCGCGCCGGAGAGCAGTGTCACGTCTGCCGGTCGACAATTCAGCGGCAAGATTTTGGCGGGCGTGGGCTGTACTGGTGTCCACGCTGCCAATCGCGTAGTGCGGGCGGTTCGGGTGATTCGGGTGGTTCGGGTGGTTCGGGTGGTTCGGGTGGTTCGGGTGGTTCGGGTGGTTCGGGTGGTTCGGGTGACCAATGAGCATAAATTCGCAATCTCGTTATCTGGCGGTCATTTCCGACGCTTTTTCGTCGAAGACGCCCGCCAATAAACGTGTTTGCAA
>JACMOJ010000328.1 GCA_014378085.1 Burkholderiales bacterium
CGCAGGGCCACCCGCGCAATCGTCTCGCGATTGCGATCCACGACTGCGATGAAGTGAAGATGTTTCACTTTATGTTTCATCGCCAAACCTTGCCCGCTGCGGCATTGGTGGCGGCGCGCCGAATGCGCGCAGGGCCACCCGCGCAATCGTCTCGCGATTGCGATCCACGGCTGCGATGAAGTGAAGATGCTTGACTTTATGTTTCATCGCCAAACCTTGTCCGCTGTAACAACATCTTGCTCAGCAACGTCATCCCAGCGCACCCCGAAAAGGGTGTTCGCCGGAGCAACGCCGTATTGTTTTAGAATCACGCGGATTTTTGCTTTCATGCCAATGCCCCGCACACTTCTGCACACGCACGTGTCGCTTCGGGCTTGCCCAACGCGCGCGCCACAGTGGCCATCACAATCGCTTTGTCGCGCGTGAATGAAATTATTTTTTTCGCTAAACCTTCAGCGGTCTCCGTTTTTTGATTTGACAAAACACCGGCGCCCGCATCGGCTAAGAACTTGGCATTGGCGAGTTGTTCCTCTGCAACAAACCACGGCAGCGGTATCAGAATGCTGGCGACGCCCGCCGCAGCGAGCTCGGCAACCGTGATCGCACCGGCCCGGCAAATGATGACGTCACACCATGCGTACATCGCAGCCATGTCATCGATAAACGGCTTCACCTCCGCCCGCACCTTGGCCGTTTCATAGGCAGCAACCAGCTCCGCGTAGTTCTTCTCACCGGATTGGTGCACAACTTCCGGCCGTTGATCCGGCGGAAGTGTTGCGATGGCAGCGACGATCAAGTCGTTCATCGTTTTGGCGCCTAGGCTGCCACCAACCACCAGCAGCCGCAGCGGTCCAACCCGACCGATTGAGCGTTCGCTTGGGATCGCCAACTTCGTAATATCTTCCCGCACCGGCGTACCGAGCCATTCGACGCGGCTGGGTTTAGGCAGTAGTTTGGCAATGCGGTTGTGCGGCAGTTCGTCGAAGGATTTTGGAAAGCCCACCAACACTCGGTCTGCAATCAGCGCAAGCACCCGATTAGTCAGTCCGGCATGTGCGCCCGGCTCATGCACAACCAACGGTTTGCCCAACAATACCGCCATCATGCCGCCGGGAAAGGCGATGTATCCGCCCATCGAGATAACCACATCCGGCTTGACCCGGCGCAGGATCGCGAGTGACTGCCAGAACGCGCGCAGCAACACAAACGGTAATGTCAGCCACGCCAATTTGCCCTTGCCGCGTACGCCCGACATCGCGACTACCTCGATCGGGTAGCCGACTTTGCCCACCAGTTTGTGTTCCATACCGCTTGGGGTAGCCAGCCAGACGATGCGCATGCCGCGTGTTTCAAGCACTTGCGCAATCGCAATTCCGGGATAGATATGGCCACCCGTACCCGCCGCCATGATGAGTGCCGTCTTCATACCTTCAGCACTGCCTTGCGCGCAGAGGCAGACGTCGCGCGATTCTCAAAATCAATTCTGAGCAACACCGCAACGGCCACACAATTCATCAACACCCCTGTGCCGCCGAACGACAGGAACGGCAACGTCAAGCCTTTAGTGGGCAGCAATCCCATGTTGACGCCCATATTGATAAACGCCTGCACGGAAAGCCACACACCGATGCCCTGTGCCACCAGCGCCGCAAAGTAGCGCTCACGCATCATCGCTTCGCGGCCAATCATGAACGTACGGTAGATAAAGGTCACAAACAACGCGATAACAACCGCGATGCCCGCAAAGCCAAGCTCTTCGGCGATCACCGCCAATAGAAAATCGGTATGTGCTTCCGGCAGGTAGAACAGTTTTTCCACGGACGCGCCAAGACCGACACCCAGCCACTCCCCCCGACCAAACGCAATCAACGAGTGTGAGAGCTGATAACCCTTACCAAACGGATCCGCCCACGGATCCATAAAACCAAGGATGCGTTGGAGCCGATACGGAGAAGACACGATGAGAACAACAAACGCACCGGAGAGCAACACCATCAAAGCGGCAAATACCCGCCAGTTGAGGCCGCCCAAAAACAAGATCGACATCGCAATCGATGTGACGACCACCAACGCGCCGAAGTCAGGCTGCCGCAATAACAGGGCCGCCATAAAGACCATCACCGAAAACATCGGCAAGAAACCTTTTTTGAAGTCATCCATGAAGGCGGCTTTCCGTACGGTGTAGTCAGCGGCATAAATGACGGTGAGCAACTTCATCAACTCGGATGGCTGCATGGTCATGAAGCCCAACGAAATCCAGCGACGTGAACCGTTCACCTCACGCCCCAGCCCAGGGATCAGCACTAACACCAATAACAACCCGCCGGCCATAAACAGAAACGGCGCCGTCCGCTGCCACAACGCCATTGGAATCTGAAACGTGATTACGGCGGCAAGCACACCAATAACGAGGTAGATGCCGTGCCGCATCATGAAATAGGTCGCGCGATAGCCGGTCATTTTCTCGGCTTCGGACATGGCAATCGACGCGGAATAGACCATCACAAAGCCAATCGACAGCAACAGCACCACGCTCCAAAACAGCACCAGATCCACTGGCGCACGCGCAGCCGCCCGTCCCGGCTTTGCGTCGCGTTGAAACAATCCTGTTTTGATTGCACTAAGCATCTATATGCCCCTGCGCATTCGTCGCGGTGCGCGCGAGCGATGTCACTGCGGTCGCAAACACTTCCCCCCGGTGCTTGTAATTCTTGAACATGTCAAAACTCGAGCACGCTGGCGACAACAACACCGTATCGCCAGCGGTGGACTGCGCGAATGCCATGTGTACCGCGTCATCCATATTTTCCGCACGCAAACACGGCACGCCGGTGCCAGCAATCGCCACCTCAA